>NZ_JBFUFK010000053.1:0-51605 GCF_056403475.1 Rhizobium sp. P2_G9
GGCCTCGACGTTGTGATCGAGGCGGGTGCCGGCGCGCTGTCGCGCATTCCGGATGGCGAATATGAGAAGGTCGGCGCACGGATCGGCCTGATTGCCGACGCCACTTTGGCCGATGTCGTGCTCAAGGTCCGCCGCCCCACCGCCGACGAGATTCGTGGTTATAAATCCGGCGCGATCGTCATCGCCATCATGGATCCCTATGGCAACGAAGCTGCGATCGCCGACATGGCCTCGGCCGGACTGACCGCGTTTGCCATGGAACTGATGCCGCGCATCACCCGGGCGCAGTCGATGGACGTGCTCTCCTCGCAAGCCAATCTTGCCGGCTACCAGGCGGTGATCGACGCAGCCGAGATCTATGACCGGGCGATGCCGATGATGATGACCGCCGCCGGCACCGTGCCGGCCGCGAAAGTGTTCGTCATGGGCGCCGGCGTTGCCGGCCTGCAGGCGATCGCCACCGCCCGTCGTCTGGGCGCCGTGGTCTCGGCCACCGATGTCCGTCCCGCCGCCAAGGAACAGGTCGCCTCGCTGGGCGCCAAATTCATCGCCGTCGAGGATGAGGAATTCAAAGCCGCCGAAACCGCCGCCGGCTATGCCAAGCCGATGTCGGCGGAATACCAGGCCAAGCAGGCCGCACTGGTTGCCGAGCATATCGCCAAGCAGGACATCGTCATCACCACGGCGCTGATCCCCGGCCGGCCGGCGCCAAAGCTGGTGAGCCGCGATATGCTCAAATCGATGAAGCCCGGCTCGATCGCCGTCGATCTCGCCGTCGAGCGTGGCGGCAATATCGAAGGCGCGGTGGCCGGAGAAATCGCCGATGTCGAGGGCGTCAAGGTGATCGGCTATCTCAACGTTGCCGGCCGCATCGCCGCCTCTGCCTCGGCGCTCTATGCCAAGAACCTCGTCACCTTCCTGGAGACGATGATTTCCAAGGAGACGAAGGAGCTGGCGCTGAAGCTCGACGACGAACTCGTCAAGGCCACCATGCTCACCCATGGCGGAGCGGTGGTGCATCCGAATTTTGGCGGGGCACCGGCTCCGGCCAAGGAGGGCTGAAATGGCAAACGATAGCGTAAATACCGCCCTCCAGAACCTCGACAAGGCCGTCGCCGCCGTCCATGACGCGGTCGCCACCCAGCCGTCGATCGCCGATGCCGCGCATGCGCTCTCCGGCGGCGTCATCGATCCCTTCGTCTTCCGCCTGGCGATCTTCGTGCTCGCCATCTTCGTCGGCTATTATGTGGTCTGGTCGGTGACCCCGGCGCTGCATACGCCGCTGATGGCGGTGACCAATGCGATCTCCTCGGTGATCGTTGTCGGCGCGCTGCTGGCGGTTGGTCTGTCGCTGTCGGGCTGGGCCACCGGCTTCGGCTTCGTGGCGCTGATCCTGGCCTCGATCAACATCTTTGGCGGCTTCCTGGTCACCCAGCGCATGCTCGCCATGTACAAGAAAAAAGACAAGTGAGGCGGCACCGATGAATGTCAGTTTCGCAGCCTTCCTCTATCTCGTCTCCGGCGTGCTGTTCATCATGGCGCTCAGGGGTCTGTCGCATCCCTCGACCAGCCGCAAGGGCAATACCTATGGCATGGTCGGCATGGGGATCGCCATTCTCACCACGCTGGCGCTGGCCAAGCCGTCGCTACCCGCCTTCGGCCTGATCATACTTGGCTTGGCCATCGGCGGCGGCATCGGTGCGGTGATCGCCCGGCGCATCGCCATGACCGCGATGCCGCAGCTGGTTGCCGGCTTCCACTCGCTGGTCGGCCTCGCCGCGGTGCTGGTGGCGGCAGGCGCGCTCTATGCACCGGCCTCGTTCGGCATTGGCGATGTCGGTTCCATCCATGCCCAGGCGCTGGTGGAAATGTCGATCGGCGTCGCCATCGGCGCCATCACCTTCACCGGTTCGGTCATCGCCTTCCTCAAGCTTGATGGCCGCATGTCGGGCAAGCCGATCATGCTGCCGATGCGGCATGTGATCAATGCCGCGATCTTTGCCGCGATCATCATTCTCGTCGGCGTGCTGGTCGTCACCGAAAGCCATGTGGTGTTCTGGTTGATCGTGCTTCTGGCGCTTGCCTTCGGCGTGCTGCTGATCATCCCGATCGGCGGCGCCGACATGCCGGTCGTCGTCTCGATGCTCAACTCCTATTCCGGCTGGGCGGCTGCCGGCATCGGTTTCACGCTCGGCAACCTGGCGCTGATCATCACCGGCGCCCTGGTTGGTTCGTCGGGCGCGATCCTCAGCTACATCATGTGCAAGGGCATGAACCGCTCGTTCATCTCGGTCATCCTTGGCGGCTTCGGCGGCGAGACGGGTGGGCCGGCGCAGGACAATTCCGACAAGACGGTCAAGCTCGGTTCGGCCGAGGATGCCGGCTACCTGATGGCCAATGCGTCCAAGGTGATCATCGTGCCGGGCTATGGCATGGCGGTGGCGCAGGCGCAGCATGCGCTCAGGGAAATGGCCGACACGCTGAAGAAGGCCGGGGTCGAGGTCAAATATGCCATCCATCCGGTGGCCGGCCGCATGCCGGGCCATATGAACGTGCTGCTTGCCGAAGCCAACGTGCCCTATGACGATGTGTTCGAACTCGAAGACATCAATTCGGAATTCGCCCAGGCCGATGTCGCCTATGTCATCGGCGCCAACGACGTCACCAATCCGGCGGCGCGCGACGACAAGTCTTCGCCGATCTACGGCATGCCGATCCTCGACGTCGACAAGGCCAAGACCTGCCTGTTCGTCAAGCGCTCGCTCGGCTCCGGTTATGCCGGCATCGACAACACGCTGTTCTACAAGGACGGCACCATGATGCTGCTCGGCGACGCCAAGAAGGTCACCGAGGAAATCGTCAAGGCGATGGCGCATTGAGCGCGAAGATAATTCGCTCGACGCTCTGATCGACCGATAGGACGGCCGTGTCCAGTACAAGATGCGGCCGATCCCACGTTTCGTAGTGACGGTCTTCGACCTGTTGCCAGCTCGGCTTTGTCAGTCCCTCCACGTCCGTATGCCGGGTTTCCACCCGTTCTCGATGCCTGTCGACGTCGGAGCAGATGACTTCGACCTCCAGGAAGCCGACGCCTGCCTGTTCAGCGACATGCCGATAGGCATCTCGTGTGAGTTTCAATGGGTTGACCGAGTCGGCGATCACCACGCGGTCCGGCCGGAGATTGTCGGCCGCGATTCGATACGCCGCAATATAACCTGCGGGTCCGATATCTGGTCCCGCAGGCAAAATGCCTGATGAGCGGATCGCCTGTTCGATCGTGTCGATGCGGAGGTACATCGCTCCCAGGCGTTCGGCCAGTAGACGCGAGATGGTGCTTTTGCCTGCCCCGGGAAGGCCTGCGAATATGATGAACATTGGCAAATCGTCTTTCGAGATATCAAGGGAAAAGCTGCTCTTCCTCCGCATCTATCCGAAGCGTGAAAGCCGATAAGGTGCGAGCAGGTGCTGCGAAGAACCGTCGAGGACTTCATCGGCGGCAAATTCGCCGATCGCCGGCGCCAGTGTGATGCCTGAATGCGTCACGGCGAGGTGGAGACCTTCGACACCCGGTGCGCGGCCGATTATCGGGAAGCCGTCCTTCGGCATCGGGCGGAAGCCGATGCGGAAGCTGTTGTATGCGAGATCGCTTGTGTCGGAAAGCCGCGAGACAAGGTTGTCATAAACGGCGTGCGCAGTGGCTTCCGGATCCTCGCCGGGATCGGTACCGTTGAACGACGTTGAGGCAACGATATGGCCATCGGCAGCCTGACGCATTTCCATGCCGGGTGCGACGATGATGTGCCGGATAAACGGCGGAGCTGGCCTGGTGTCCACCAACAGGCCGGGTGACGCTGTCAGGGGAACCGTGACGCCGATGGATGCGGCAAGCTCCGGCGTGGCGGCGCCGGCCGCGACGATCACTTCATCGGCGTCTATGATACCGGCGTCGGTGACGATGCCGGTGACCCGGCCGTTGCGGGCGGAGAGGGCGCTCACATGGACGCCTTCGAGCAGGGTTGCGCCTAATCTTTCTGCATCGGCAAGCAGGTCGCGGGCGGCAGCGTCCGGCTCGATCATGCCCTCTTCGTCGATCTTCAGCGCCCATTCCGGCGGTTCGGCGATATGCGGCTCAAGCGCTGCGATCTGCGCGCGGCTGACGCGCTCCATTCCGTATCCCCAGGATGAGTGCTCGGCTGCAAAATTTTCCAACCCATCCGGCGGCAGGTCGTAGCAGATCGATCCGCTCCAGCGCGGCGCGATGCCGGGGACGGATTCGGCCAGCCGCCGCCAGCCGGCCATGGCATGGCGCCTGAGATGGAAATAGGGTTCCGGATTACCCCAGCTGGCATTGATCCAGGCAAAGGAATTGGGCGTCGCCACACCGCCTGGCTGGGTGCAACAGACCGTGATCTTCGCACCACGTCGAGCCAGATGCCAGGCAATGGATGCGCCGATGATGCCGCCGCCAATGACAATGATGTTGGGCTTTGCCATGTCGAATCTCCGCTTGCTGGGCGCAGCATAGCGGAGATTTCGATTGGATCAGAAGCGGTTAATTCGCCACGACCGAACTTCTCGTGCGATCCACGCCGTCACGCGCCGGCTGGTATTTGGGGTCGAGCTGTATCGCATGCATGTAGGACTTGTAGGCGCGCTTCAAGTCCTTGCGGCGCTCGTAGACCAGCGCCTGGTTGGCCCAGGATTCTGCCAGCGTGCCGTCGAGTTCGATGGCGTGGTTGAAGTCGGCGAACGCGTTATCGTCGTCGCCGGTCGCCAGATAGGAGATGCCGCGGCCGTTATAGGGCTCGGGCGAATTGGGCGACAGCGAAATCGCGGAGGAGAAGTCCTCGATCGCCTTGGCGTGATTGCCCTTCTTCTGCTCGATCAGGCCACGGTTGTGGTAGGCGCGCGGATCGGTCGTGTCGAGGCCGATCGCCTGATTATAGTCGGCGAGCGCCTGGTCGAGCTGTCCGGCCTGGCGATAGACATTGCCGCGACCGATAAAGGCGACGTCGTAGCGCGGGCTGAGCTTGAGCGCGGTGGTGTAATCCTGCAGCGCCAGATCCGGCTTGCCCATATTGCGTTCGATCAGGCCGCGATTGGCATAGGCCTGGTAGAATTTCGGATTGAGTTCGATCGCCTTGTTGAAGTCGTCGAGCGCGTCGCTGAATTCGCCGGCACGGCCATAGGCGGAGCCACGGGTATTGTAGCCTTCCGGATCCGACGGGTTGGCGTTGATCACGGCCGTCAGCGAGGCGATGTTCTCTTCCGCGCCCTGCGCCTTGTTGATGCGAATCGTATCGGTGGTGTCGGTGGTGCAGGCTGCAAGGGAGCCGGTAAGCGACAGCAGAATGAGGCCCGTGCGCATCGCGGCAAGCCCGCGTCCGTTGAAAAGGCTGCCCCGGCAATCTGCAGTGCGTTTGTTCATGATCGATCGTCTTCCCGCAAACCGCCCCGGCGGACAGCCAAACTCAATCAAAAAGGCGGTGGCGAACCGAATCGCCCCCGCCACTTATCTATCAGATTTCGTCAGAACGACGGCAGATCAACGGGCTGCAGCAGGACGGCCGCCGCTGACTATGCCGCCTTCGCGCTGGGCGCGCTTGCGAGCCAGCTTGCGGACGCGGCGAACGGCTTCCGCCTTTTCGCGGGCGCGCTTCTGAGAGGGCTTCTCGTAGTAATCGCGCATCTTCATTTCACGGAAAATGCCTTCGCGCTGCATCTTCTTCTTGAGAGCGCGAAGCGCCTGATCAACATTATTGTCGCGAACCAGTACCTGCACGTGAATCCCGTTCCTTATCTCGAGTTGGCGCCGGAATAGCGAAGATTCCGGAAAACAAAGTTTGCCTTCGCATGGCCGGAGGTCACGCGATTGAGGGAACGCACTACCAGAAGCGTCGCTCCAAGTCCAGTGCCGACTTTATATTTTGATGCAAATCCGCTGCATCCCTGTCGCAAATATCTCTATGTCAGACTTTATAGCCATGGCGGAGGCGCGCTTTGCAGCGTCGCAAAACGGACGTTGCCAACGTCGTATTTTTGCGATTTGGTCCTGCAACGACATCAGCACCGCCTGACGATAGGGAGCTTCCATCGGATGCGCAAATATTCAGTTTTCGCCATCGCCCGCGAGGCCATGCGTGGCCATACAGGCTGGGAGAAGCAATGGTCTTCGCCCGAGCCGCGCAAGGACTATGATGTCATCATCATCGGCGCCGGCGGCCACGGCCTCGGTGCCGCTTATTATCTCGCCAAGGAGCATGGCATCACCAATATCGCGGTGATCGAAAAGGGCTGGCTGGGCGGCGGCAATACAGGCCGCAACACCACGATCATCCGCTCGAATTACCTCTATGACGAGAGCATGGATATCTATGAGCATTCGCTGAAGCTCTGGGAGAATCTGTCGCAGGACCTGAACTACAACGTCATGTATTCGCCGCGCGGCGTGATGATGCTGTCGCATACGGTGCATGACCGCCAGACCTTCATGCGCCATGTCCATGCCAACCGTCTCTACGGCATTGACAATGAATGGCTGACGCCGGAGCAGGCGAAGGAATATTGCCCGCCGCTCGATATCGCCGCCGCTGCCCGCTATCCGATCAACGGCGCGGCGCTGCAGCGTCGCGGCGGCACGGCCCGTCACGATGCCGTTGCCTGGGGCTATGCTCGCGCGGCTTCGGATCGCGGCGTGCATGTCATACAGAATTGCGAAGTCACCGGCATTCGCCGTGGTCCCGATGGCGCGGTCACCGGCGTCGACACGTCCAAGGGTTTTATCGGCGCCAAGAAGGTGGCGGTGTCGGCCTCGGGTCACAACACCGTGCTGATGGCGATGGCCGACGTGCGCGTGCCGCTGCATTCCAATCCGCTGCAGGCACTGGTTTCCGAGCCGATGAAGCCGATCTTCCCCTGCGTGGTCATGTCCAACACCGTGCATGCCTATATCTCCCAGTCAGACAAGGGCGAACTGGTGATCGGCGCCGGCACTGACCAATATGTCTCCTATTCGCAGACGGGCGGCCTGCAGATCATCACGCACACCCTGGATGCCATCTGCGAAATCTTCCCGATCTTCCGACGGGTGAAGATGATGCGCCAGTGGGGCGGTATCACCGACAACACGCCGGACCGTTCGGCAATCCAGTCGAAGACGCCGGTCAAGCATCTCTATGTCAATTGCGGCTGGGGCACGGGTGGCTTCAAGGCGACGCCGGGTTCGGCGCATCTCTTCGCCCACCTGATCGCCAAGGACGAACCGCATCCGCTGGCCGCCGGCCTGACGCTCGACCGCTTCACCAGCGGCCGGCTGATCGACGAAGCCGCCGCTGCGGCCGTGGCGCACTGAACGAGGTCTCCGACAATGCTGCTTATCTTTTGCCCCTATTGCCAGGAAGACCGTTCGGAACTCGAGTTCCGCGGCGCCGGCGACGCGCATATCGACCGCCCGCAGAACATCACCGAAATCTCCGACGAGCAATTCGCCGAATATTTCTTCATGCGTGACAATCCCAAGGGCCTGATCTTCGAACGCTGGCGGCATATCCATGGCTGCGGAAAATTCTTCCGCGCCATCCGCCACACCGTGACGGACAAGTTCGTGATGACCTACAAGCAGGAAGAGCCGCGGCCTGACGAGGCGACCATCGAAGCCCGGCTTGCAGGAGGCGCAAAATGAGCGGAGCCAATCGTATTGCCGGCAAGGGCCGGCTGACGCCCGCCAAGACGGCGCGCTTCACCTATGACGGCCGTGTGCTCGGCGCGTTGGAAGGCGACACCGTCGCCTCGGCGCTGCTCGCCAACGGCATCCATCTCGCCGGCCGCTCATTCAAATATCATCGGCCGCGTGGCATCCTGACCGCCGGTCCGGAAGAGCCGAATGCGCTGTTCGATATTTCCCGCGACGCCGCCCGCGCCCAGCCGAATGTCCGCGCCACGGTGCAGGAAGTGTTCGACGGCATGAAGGTCAAGTCGCAGAACCGCTGGCCGTCGCTGGCCTTCGATGTCGGTGCGGTCAACAATCTGCTGTCGCCGTTCTTCGCCGCCGGCTTCTATTACAAGACCTTCATGTGGCCGAAGTCGGCCTGGAAGAACGTCTATGAGCCGCAGATCCGCAAGGCGGCCGGCCTCGGCGAAGCGCCGAAGGAAGGCGATCCAGATCACTATGCCGGCCGCTATGCGCATTGCGACGTGCTGGTCGCTGGCGGCGGCATTGCCGGCATTGCTGCGGCGCTGGCCGCGGCCGAAGCCGGCGCCAGCGTCATCCTCGCGGATGAGCGGCCGACCTTGGGCGGTGCGCTGCACTTCGATGCCGGCGTGACCATCGACGGCCAGGACGGCTATGCCTGGGCGCAGGCGATGGGCGCCAAGCTCGCCGCCATGCCGAATGTCCGGGTGCTGACCCGTACGACGGTGTTCGGTTATTATGAGCATAATTTCCTCGGCCTTGCCGAGCGCGTCACCGACCATCTCGCCAATCCCGACAAGCATCAGCCGCGCGAGCGGCTCTGGCAGGTGCGCGCCAAGCGCGTCATCCTCGCCACCGGCGCCATCGAGCGGCATATGGTGTTTGACGGCAATGACCGGCCGGGCATCATGCTGGCGTCGGCCGCGCGTACCTATCTCAACCATTATGGTGTCGTCATCGGCGCCAAGGTCGGCGTCTACACGGCGCATGATTCGGCCTATGAGGCAGCCTTCGATCTCAAGGCGGCCGGCGTGCAGGTTCCCGTCATCGTCGACAGCCGCGACCGGCCCGGTGAGGAAGTGCTCGCCAAGGCGCGTTCTCTCGGCATCAATGTCATGACCGGCTCCGCTGTCATCGGCACGTCCGGCAGCCTGCGTATCAAGTCGATCGAGGTGGCCCGCCGGGGCATGCGCCAGGGCGAGAAGATCGCCGTCGACGCGCTGATCGTCTCCTCCGGCTGGACGCCTGCGGTGCATCTCTTCTCGCAGTCGCGCGGCAAGCTTGCCTTCGATGGCGAGAACCAGCGTTTCCTGCCCGGCACCAACCACGAGAACAGCTTCTCGGTCGGCGCCTGCAACGGCACAGACTCGATCGAGGCCGCCGTTCAAGAGGCGATCGGCGCAGGCGAACTGATGGCACGGGCGACCGGTGGTGAAAAGCCGGTGTCGCTCTCCATCTCTGCCAGCCAGCCTTTCGCCTGGACCGGTGGCATGGCGGGTGCGGCTGAAGGTGCCGGCCCGGATAACACGACGGCCAAGGCCTTCGTTGACTTCCAGCACGATGTGACCGCCAAGGATATCCGGCTTGCGGTGCGCGAGGGCATGCATTCCATCGAGCATATCAAGCGCTTTACCACCAACGGCATGGCGACCGACCAGGGCAAGCTCTCCAATGTTCATGGCCTGGCGATCGCAGCAGAATCGCTCGGCAAGCCGATCCCTGAAGTGGGTCTAACGACCTTCCGCGCGCCCTATACGCCGGTGACCTTCGGCACGCTGGTCAGCCATTCGCGCGGTGCGCTGTTCGACCCGGCCCGCAAGACGCCGATCCATAACTGGTCGGTGGCGCAGGGAGCGGTGTTCGAGGATGTCGGCAACTGGAAGCGCGCCTGGTTCTATGCCAAGCCGGGCGAGGACATGCACCAGGCCGTCGATCGCGAATGCACGACGGTGCGCAACATTGCTGGCGTGTTCGACGCTTCGACGCTCGGCAAGATCGAGGTCGTCGGGCCGGATGCGGCCAAGTTCATGAACCTCATGTACACCAATAGCTGGGACAGCCTGAAACCGGGCCGTTGCCGCTATGGTATCATGCTTCGCGAGGATGGTTTCGTCTATGACGACGGCGTCGTCGGCCGGCTGGCGGAGGATCGCTTCCATGTGACCACGACGACGGGCGGTGCGCCGCGCGTCATGCACCACATGGAAGACTATCTGCAGACAGAATTCCCGCATCTCGACGTGTGGCTGACCTCGACCACGGAACAGTGGGCCGTCATTGCCGTGCAGGGCCCGAAGGCGCGCGAGATCATCGAGCCGCTGCTCGAAGGCATCGATCTCTCCGCCGAGGCTTTCCCGCATATGAGCGTGGTGGAAGGCAAGATCGCCGGCGTGCCGACGCGGCTCTTCCGCATGACCTTTGCCGGCGAGCTCGGCTTCGAAGTCAACGTGCCGGCTGATTACGGTCAGTCGGTGATGGAAGCGATCTGGGAGCGCGCGGGACCCCTGGGCGCTTGCGCCTATGGCACCGAGACGATGCACATCCTGCGCGCCGAGAAGGGCTATATCATCGTCGGCCAGGATACCGACGGCACGGTCACGCCCGACGATGCCGGCCTTTCCTGGGCGGTGGGCAAGAAGAAGGCTGACTTTGTCGGCATTCGCGGCCTGAAGCGTCCGGACATCGTCCGCGAAGGCCGCAAGCAGCTCGTCGGCCTGCGCACCAAGGATCCGAAGGTGGTGCTTGACGAAGGCGCGCAGATCGTCGCCGATCCGAACCAGCCGAAGCCGATGAAAATGCTCGGCCACGTCACCTCGTCCTATTGGTCGGAAAATCTCGGCCATTCGATTGCACTGGCGCTGGTCGCCGGCGGACGGTCGAAAATGGGCCAGACGCTTTACGTGCCGATGCCGGACCGGGTGATCCCGGTCGAGGTTTGCGACATGGTGTTCTATGACAAGGAAGGAGGCCGGATCAATGGCTGAAGCAGTCCGTAAATCGCCGCTCTCCCATGCTGCCGCAGGTTCTGCTACAGTGCGTATCGACCTGCTGCCGGCGGCGGCCCGCGCCGCGTTGCGCGCCAAGCCGGATGCGGTCGGTGCGCTCTCCAGTGCGCTTGGCGTCACGCTGCCGACGCAGCCGAAGCATTCGTCTGCGAGCAACGACAGGCATGTGCTGTGGATCGGGCCGGACGAATGGTTCCTGATCGGGCCAGACGGCACCGATTTTGTCGCCCTTGCCGGCAATTCCGGCGTGCTGCATTCGGCGGTCGATATCTCGCACCGCAATGTCGGCATCCTCGTCACCGGGTCGGGTGCGGCCGCCGCGATCAACGCGGGCTGCCCGCATGATCTCTCGGAAGCCTCGTTCCCGGTCGGCGCCTGCGCCCGCACCGTGCTCGGCAAGATGGAGATCATCCTCTACCGGACGGCTCAAGATGTTTATCGCGTCGAATGCTGGCGCTCGTTCGCCGAATATTGCTTCGGCATGCTGGCCGAGGGTGCGGCAGACGCCGATCTCTGAGCTTTGAGAACCAGATACCATGCGCTATATTCCTGGTGGATATAGCGCATGGTGGATTGTTCGATGGCCAGTGTTCCCTTTCCTCTTCATCTTGAGCCGGAGCTGCAGCGTCGACTCGAAGAGGTTGCGCGGGACGAAGATGTTTCAGTTGCGGCGATGGCTGCGCAAGCGATCGAAACTTTCCTCGACAATCGAGAGTATAAGCGGCGAGAAATTGCGGCTGCCATTGCCGAAGCGGACAAGGGAATATTCATTTCGTCGGAAGCCATCGAGCGATGGATGGCTTCGTGGGGCACAGACAACGAATTGCCACCTCCCGAACCGGATATTTTTCCAGATCAAGGGAATGATAAAGCGACGAAATAGGGCTATTGCCAGCCCTTCCAATCCACCCATCGGCCGTGGAAATCGCTGCGGCCAACTTCCTGCTTCTCTCCTGTTGGCCAAATCTGCAGAGTGAGCAACGCGCCCTCCGGCTTGCCGTCGGCCTCCAACTGCAAGCGCGCCAGAGGCGCATCCTCAGTTGCTCTTTCACCAGCCTCGGCGATCAGCCGCTCACCTTCAGCCTGCAAGGCCTTCGGCAGATATTGCCAGGCGATCGTGTTGAAGATCGCATGCACCGCTCCGGGGTGGATGACCTCTAGCCGGGTTTTCAACCAGTCGATGGCGTCGGCCTGGTCGATATTGAGGCCATGGGCGGCGGCAAGGTCGAGGGCTGCACGGGTGCGGGCGAGGCGGTCTGCCTGGTCGGCCCAGATATAGGAGAGCATCCGCAGGCGGTGCTCGGGGTTGGCGGCATCGACCGGGTTGAGGTCGCAGCCGGCGCGATCCTGGACAGTCAGGGACGCGGAGGGCAGGGGTGCGCCGCGCCATTCCGGGGCGATGACGACGGGCGAATCCGGGTTGCCCCAGGTCGCCTCACCGAGGCGATAGAAATAGCGGTCCCATTGCAGGTTGAGGCCGGCGCTGGAGCCGACTTCCGACAGAACCAGCGGCTTGCCGAAACGGGCGGCGAGTGTCAGGAAACCGGGCAGCAACGCGCCCGAACGGCGCACCTCATTGGTTTGCGGCGCCGATTTCAGGCGTTCGAGGATGAAATCGGAATGCGCCGTTAAAGCGTGGCGGATGGCTGCCCAGAGTGCATCGTCATCGCTTTCGGATGGTGGATAGGCGGCGGAAAGAAGACCGTCGCCGCCCTGCAGCACGAGTGCGTGCAAACAGCCGGCGATGCGCAACGGCACGGAATCGGCCGCGGGGGAGGGATCGCCTTCCCATCCGAGAATGGTGGTTCCTACCGGATTGTCGGCTTCGAGCCGTTCGGCCAGCAGGCGGCAGACACGGGCGGTGAAGGGCGAGCCCAGGCTGTCGCAGGCCTTTGCCTGGCCGAGGAATGCGGCGCGGATATCGTAAGGCATTCAGCCCTCCTTGATCTGCTCTTGTGCTATGCGCAGTTTCACATGCGCTCATCGCCGAGGCTATGACGGCGGTCATCAATTTTCGTGCGCAAGCGATCACTGCCGGCCGTTTCGAGCCGTGCGGCAGCTTGAGCGCTAATCGAGCCTGCCGGCAAAAATCGACACCGAGCGCGCGGCGACCGTCATGCCGGTACCAAGCACGACCTTCCAGTTCCGCGCCCCGCCTGGCAGATGAATGAGCTTGTCGTCGCGGGTCCGGTTGAAGGCGATGGCGAGCCGGCAGAGTTCGTTGGCTTCGCGGTCGACGGTTTTCAGCGACATCAGCAGATAGCCGTTGCCGGGTGCATCCCAGTCCCAGACCTGCATCGGCATGCCTGATGGCGACAGCCATTCGACATCCTGGTCGGTCAGGAATCGGGTGCTGGAAAAAATGTCGAAGCGCCGGCGGATGGCCGAGAGCGTGGCGGCATGATCCTCGATCTCGATATCCCGCTCAGCCCAGTTGAGCCAGGTCAGCGGATTGTCCTGCGCATAGGCATTGTTGTTGCCGTCCTGGCTGCGGCCGAATTCGTCGCCGGCCGTCAGCATGATCGCGCCGCGGCTGGCAAACAGCGTCGACAGTAAGGCCTTCACATCGCTGCGGCGATGACTTTTGATCAGGGGATCGCTGGTCTTGCCTTCGGCGCCATTGTTCCAGGAATAGTTCTCATTGTGGCCATCGCGGTTCTGCTCGCCGTTCAGCGCATTGTGCTTGGCATTGAAGGACACGAGATCGAGCAGGCTGAAACCGTCATGGGCGGCGATGAAATTGACCGTGCGGGTCGCGGTGCCGCCGTGACGAGAAAAGGTGCTGGAGGAGCCGGCGAGCAGGGAAGCGAGATCGCCGATCTTATGATCATCGCCACGCCAGAACATCCGCATGTCGTCGCGCGCGCGGTCGTTCCATTCGAGAAAGCCCTCGGGGAAATTGCCGAGTTGATAGCCGCCGGGACCGATATCCCAGGGTTCGGCGATCAGGACACGGTCGGCCAGCAGTGCATCCTCGCGCATCGTCGCCAGCACTGCTGCGTCCGGGTGGAAGCCGTGCGGGCCGCGGCCGAGGATCGGGGCGAGGTCGAAGCGGAAGCCATCGATGCCGCAATGGCGGACGAAGTGCCGGAGCGTATCGAGCACCAGTTCGCGCACCGGGCGATGGTCGCAGGCGAGCGTGTTGCCGGTGCCGGTGTCGTTGACCAGACCGCCCGGATCGCCTTGGGGATGACGGTAGTAAGTGAGGCTGTCGATGCCGCGCATCGAGACGATCGGCCCGAATTTGTCGCTTTCACCGGTATGGTTGAAGACGAGGTCGAGAATGGTACCGATGCCATGGGCATGCAGCGCTGCGACAGCTTCTGCCAGTTCGCGCACGCCGCCGGGGCAGAGGCGCGGGTCGAGCGCCATCATGGCGACGGGATTGTAGCCCCAGCTGTTGCGCAGATTGAGCGGCGGCAAGTGGCGCTCATCGATCCAGGCGGTGATCGGCATCAGTTCGACGGCCGAGACGCCGAGTTTCCGAAGATGGGCGATGATCGCCGGGTGGCTCAGCGCCCGCACGGTGCCGCGCTCGGCTTCGGGGATGTCGGGATGCTGCATGGTCAGGCCGCGGACATTGACCTCGTAGATCAATCCGCCGGTCTGGAAATGCGGTGCGTGATGCGGAATCGGGTTGCATTGCCTGGCAATCGATTTCGGAACCACGGCGGCCGTGTCGGCGCCGAACTGCGACAGGATTGGGTCGTAGCGGAAGGGCCTGTCGAGCTCCACCGCATAGGGGTCGACAAGCAGTTTCGACGGATCGAACCAGAGCCCGCGTTCCGGCGCCCAATCGCCATGGGCACGATAGCCGTAATGTGTTCCCGCCCGTGCGCTGTCGACCGATAAATGCCAGACGTGATCGTTACCCACCGTCATCGGCAATCGCGAGAGCTCAAGGCCGCCATCGTCCTCGTAGAGGCATAGATCGATTGCCCTCGCATATCGGGACCGGATGGAGAAATCGATGCCGCGAGAAGTGATCGTCACGCCAGGCTTGGCTTGGGGCATGGGGGAGACTTTCGATTGGAACGATTCGGCACAACGTATGGCGGAAACAAGAAAACGTTATTTCAGGCGAAACCGACAGCCCCAATTAGGAAATTCCTGTGCGTCGCGGTGTCGATGATATTAGAAAGAAGCCAAGAAGGAGCGGTACATGGAGATGGAGCCGAAGAGTGAGGTGATCGTTCATGCTGAAACGCGCGATAGCGTTAGCCTGCCGGTGATCGATGTCACGCATCCGCGTTTCCACGTGCCGGACGATGCGGCCGGCCGGCCGGCTCTGCAAGAAGCGTTCCTGCGCAGCGAGCGGCGCAACCGCCTGATCCCGCGCTTTGTCATGCGCTGGATGCTGAAGTCGGCGGTGCAGAAATCGAAGCTGCTGGCAGCACTCTTCGGCGGCCGGGAAAGCTTTCTCGACGGCATCACCACCTATGTGATGAAGCTCGGCGCCGACAATCTCGTGCCGCCTTATGACGCGCCGATCGACCGACGTTTCGCCGCCTCGCCGCATGCAACCTATCTCAGGCTGAGAACGCAGCAGATGGCGGAACTGATGGCCGACGGGCTAATACCCTATCTTCGCCCCGATGCACGGCCGCTGCATATCATCAATATTGCCGGTGGGCCGACGATCGATACGCTCAACGCGCTGATCATTCTCAGGCGGCGTAACCCGGTATTGCTGGCACGCAAGATCGCGATCCATGTGCTGGATCAGGACGATGCTGGTCCATTCTTTGGGCGCAATGCGCTTGCGGCGCTGCAAGCGGAGAACCGGGCTCTCGCCAGCCTCGATATTGCCTTCCACCATCGCGCTTACGACTGGAACGATGTCGGTCTTCTCGGTGAGCTCATCGCGGACTGTGTTGGGCGAAATGCGATCATTGCCGCCTCCTCGGAGGGGGGCCTGTTCGAATATGGCAGCGACCAGGCAATCATCGACAATCTCAAAGTTTTGGCTGCCGATGGCAAAGGTGTTCGTTTCGTCGTCGGGTCGGTGACGCGCGACGACGAGCAGCGCCGGAAACTGCTCGCACAAAGCCGCATCAAGCTGATCTTGCGCGGGCTGGAGGGCTTTTCGCCTCTGGCGGCAAAGGCTGGGTTTGGCATCCGAGACAGCCGTCCGACGATCTGGAGCGACCAAGTCGTTCTTTCGCCAATAGAAAATTAGTATTTACTAAATAATTTGGGCTCGTCGGGTGGTCAGTTAGCTTTTGTCAAAACTTGCCTGTGAATATTAGGATTCCAGTAAGTCAACTATAGGAAGCTGTCCTTCGTTCAACACCAGTTCCGTGGGCAGCCGATAGTGGCAGAGGCAATGACGAGCGATCGGGGGACCGCCCTGGATATTGACGACCTTATTCTGCAGCTTTCACTGGCGCGTGGTTTCGACGAAGTCACGGCGATCGTCCGTAGCGCGGCGCGGCCGCTGGTCGGCGCCGATGGCGTGACCTTCGTGCTGCGCGATGGCGATAAATGCTTCTACGCGGATGAGGATGCGATCGGGCCGCTGTGGAAAGGTCAGCGTTTTCCGCTGGAAAGCTGCATTTCCGGTTGGTCGATGCTGCACAAGGAAGCGGTGGTCATCGAGGATATCTATGCCGACCAGCGCATTCCGCACGCAGCTTATCAGCCGACTTTCGTCAAAAGCCTGGTCATGGTTCCGGTGCGGCGCGACGATCCGGTGGGCGCGATCGGTTGTTATTGGGCGTCGCATCATCGGCCGTCGAACAGCATCATTCGCACCCTGCAGCGCATCGCCAACAGTGCTGCGGTGGCGATGACCAATATCGCGCTTGCCAATTCGCTGCGCGCTGCGCGCGACGAGGCGATCCGCGCCAAGGATGCCATGGTGATGGCGATGGCGGATCTGGCCGAGGCGCGCGACAACGAGACCGGCAACCATATCCGTCGCACGCAGCACTATGTCCGCGCGCTGGCCGAGGCCTGCCTGGCGCGCGGCGTCTATGCGGGAGAACTCAATTCCGAGACGATTGCGCTGCTCTACAAGTCAGCGCCGCTGCATGATATCGGCAAGATCGCCATTCCCGACGCCATCCTGCGCAAGCCGGGCAAGCTGACGGGCGACGAATTCGCCATCATGAAGACGCACGCCATGCTCGGCGGGCGCGCCATCGCCAATGCCCAGAACAATCTCGGCGTCGACTCCGGCTTCCTGCATGTTGCCGGACAGATCGCCGAGACGCATCACGAGAAATGGGATGGTTCCGGTTATCCGAACGGATTGAAAGGCAGCGAGATTCCGCTCGCCGGCCGGCTGATGGCGATCGCCGACGTCTACGACGCGCTGATTTCGGAGCGGGTCTACAAGCCGGCAATGCCGCATGAGGAGGCGGTGAGCATTATCCTGGCCGAACGTGGTCGGCATTTCGATCCGAAACTCGTCGAAGTGTTTGCCGAGATTGAGGGACGTTTCGCCGAAATCCAGGCGAATTTCGGCGATCCAATATCACGTGCAGCCTGATACGGTCAGGAGCGAAGTGCCCTCTCAGCTTACATGAACACGAGCGTGGGCAACCGATTTTAAGTCTCTCTTGCGATCATTTCTCCTGCCAATTCGCTGATCATCGAACGCAACCACCTGTGGGCTGGGTCGTGACGATAGCGAATGTGCCAAGCCATTTGCACAGGGAAGGTGCCGAGGTCGACGGGCGTCGGAAGCACTTTCAGGCGCGGATCCTGCTCCAGCTTCTGACAGATCAGGCGCGGCAGCGTTGCGCAGTAGTCCGTGACGGCAAGCATCTCGGGGACGGCGAGAAAGTGCGTCACGGAAACGGCAACCTCCCGTTTGAGGTTATGCTGCCCTAACGCCTGGAAGAGGCCTGCGCGCAGCCGGCCCGGCGGGAGAACGTTCACATGCTTTAGGCCCTCAAACTGCTCTCGGGACATACGATCTCCGATCTCGGGATGATCGGCGCGCACCACACAGGCAAGCCCGTCATCCATAAGATGCTGAACGACAAGGTTATCCGGTGGATCGACAATCCGGCCAAGCACCATGGTCGTTGTCCCGGAAACGACGCCGGTCTCGGCGAGATCATTTCCGAATGGCGTCATGCGGAGCTTAATGCCCGGCGCCCGCTCGCGCATTCTCGCGGCCAGTGCCGGCATCAAAACAAGTTCCGCGTAGCTGTTGGGAGCAAGCGTGAACAGGCGCTCGGCGTTTGCCGGCTGAAACTCCTGCTGGTTCGAAACGAGATCGTCGAGTTGCGCCAGCGCTGCTTCGATTGTCGGGGCGATCTCTTCTGCCAGTTCTGTCGGTTTTATGCCGTATCTTTCTCGGATGAACAGCGGGTCACGCAGGGTTTCGCGCAGGCGGTTCAGCGAATTGGACAGTGCCGGTTGCGTGATGCCCAGCCGCGCTGCGGCCCGCGTCACGCTCCGCTCTTCCATCAGGGCCAGGAAAACCGGGAGCAGGTTCAGATCGTATCTCATCGAGATATAATCTCATGTGAATATCTAAAATCAAAGAAATAAATTTCCGAAATATATGGGCCAATGCCATTGTCACCACATCGAAAAGCCGCCGCGGCTGAACGAACTCCAAATCAACCGGCTGCTACGCCCATGGCGCCATCTCACGGAAGGATCCGGCAATGAAAGTCCTCATCGTACTCACTTCGCACGACACGCTCGGCGACACCGGCAGGAAGACCGGCTTCTGGCTCGAAGAGCTGGCAGCGCCCTACTACGTCTTCAAGGATGCCGGCGCCGAGATCACTCTCGCCTCGCCGAAAGGCGGCCAGCCTCCTCTCGACCCGAAGAGCGATGAGCCGACGTTCCAGACCGACCTGACGCGGCGCTTCAACGGCGACAAAGCGGCCAAGGCGCAGCTGGCAGAGACTGTGCGCCTGGATAGCATCGACCAGAAGGACTTCGATACAGTCTTCTACCCCGGTGGTCACGGCCCTTTGTGGGATCTGGCCGAAGATCGGAATTCGATCGAACTGATCGCATCCTTCGTTGCGACGGGCAAGCCAGTCGCTTTGGTTTGCCATGCGCCAGGTGTTCTGCGTCATGTGACAAAACCCGACGGCAGCCCCTTCGTTCAGGGACGCTACGTCACCGGCTTCACCAATACCGAGGAAGAGGCTGTGGGCCTCACAAAGGTCGTGCCGTTCCTGGTCGAGGACGAGTTGATCGGTCTCGGCGCGGTCTTCTCCAAAGTCAAGGATTGGGGTGTGCATACAGTGATCGATGGCCAGCTCATCACCGGTCAGAATCCGGCCTCATCGAGTGAAGCAGCGGAGGCACTGATTGCCGCTCTGAGCCGGATGAAGACCAGGTCTGCCTGAGCGCGCCGAAACGCTGCGATCCGCCGGCGGCTCGCGTCGGCGGATCATCTTCAAAAAACGGAGTTTGTGATGTCCTCCCCTGTTCCGACAATACTGCCGTAACAGCGAGATTTCCGTATATCGAAGCTCAGGTTATCACGCTCGGCTTGTCGCGTCCGGTTCTCGACTTGATGCCGGCGATCTGGTCTGCCACGGCGATCAGGTCGGCCAGCGCCTGCTGCGTGTCGAGGTCGTGGCGCGAGGCGTCGGGCTCGTAGCGCTCGATATAGACGCGCAGCGTCGCCCCGGACGTGCCGGTGCCTGACAGGCGGAAGACGACGCGGCTGCCGCCTTCGAAGAGGATGCGGATACCCTGGTGCTCGGACACGGAATGGTCGACCGGGTCGTGATAGGCGAAGTCGTCGGCGGTCTGGACCGTCAGCTCGCCGAATTTCTGGCCGGGCAGGGTGGCGAGCTGGCTGCGCAGATTGTCCACCAGGCCATTGGCCGCTCCGGTCTCGATTTCCTCGTAGTCGTGGCGCGAATAATAATTGCGGCCGAAGGCGGCCCAATGCTTGGTGACGATGTCCTTGGCGCTCTCGTTGCGCACCGCAAGGATATTGAGCCAGAGCAGCACGGCCCAGAGGCCGTCCTTTTCGCGCACGTGGTTGGAACCGGTGCCGGCGCTTTCCTCGCCGCAAATCGTCGCCATACCGGCATCGAGCAGGTTGCCGAAGAATTTCCAGCCGGTCGGCGTCTCGTAGATGCCGATGCCGAGCTTTTCAGCAACGCGGTCGGCCGCACCCGAGGTGGGCATCGAGCGGGCGATGCCGGCAAGCCCCTTGGCATAGCCGGGAGCGAGATGAGCATTGGCTGACAACATGGCGACGCTGTCGGACGGGGTGACGAAAATGCCCTTGCCGATGATCAGGTTGCGGTCGCCATCACCGTCCGAGGCGGCGCCGAAATCCGGCGCATCCGGTCCCATCATCTCGTCATAAAGGTCCTTGGCGTGAACAAGGTTGGGGTCGGGGTGGTGGCCGCCAAAATCCGGCAGCGGCACGAAATTGCGCACCGAGCCCTTGGCGGCACCGAGACGGTTTTCGAGGATCTCCTTGGCATAGGGACCGGTGACCGCGCTCATCGCGTCGAACACGACGCGGAAGCCGGAGCCGATCTTGGCCTTGATTGCCGGAAAGTCGAACAGCGTCTCCATCAGCGCCGCATAATCCTCGACCGGGTCGAAGACGTGGACTTCCATGTTTTCCAGCGACTTCATGCCCGGCACATCGATGTCGATATCAGGGGCATCGGAGATCATATATTTATCGATCTGCTTGGAGAGGGCAAAGATCGCGTCGGTGATCTTCTCAGGCGCCGGGCCACCGTTTTCGGCATTGTACTTGATGCCGAAATCCTCGGTCGGGCCGCCGGGATTGTGCGAGGCGGACAGGATGATGCCGCCGAAGGCCTTGTATTTGCGAATGATATTGGAGGTCGCCGGCGTCGAGAGGATGCCGCCGCGGCCGACCATGACCTTGCCGAAGCCGTTGGCGGCCGCCATTTTCAGCACGATCTGGATGACTTCGCGGTTATAGTAGCGGCCATCACCGCCGAGCACCAGCGTCTGGCCGAGAAAGCCTTCGAGTGAGTCGAAGATCGACTGGACGAAGTTCTGCACATAGTTGGGCTGCTGGAAATGCGGCACCTTCTTGCGCAAGCCTGATGTGCCAGGCTTCTGGTCATTGTAGGGTGTGGTCGAGACGGTGAGGATCATGGCGGTCAAACCCTGCTGATGAGATTCTGGTAGAGGCTGGCATATTGACGGGCACTGGCGCCCCAGGAGACGTCGGATTTCATCGCCGCCTTCTGAATCTGCGCCCAGGTCTTCTGGTCCGCGTAGAGCCGGAAAGTACGGCGCAACGCGTCGCGCAGGCCATCGGAGGTGACGGGGGAGAACTCGATGCCGGTCGCGACCTTGGCGGTAACTGCAGCACCATTGGCGTCGATAATCGTGTCGGCTAGCCCGCCCGTATGGCCGACAACCGGAAGGCAGCCGTAGCGCAGGCCATAGAGCTGGGTCAGCCCGCAGGGCTCGAAGCGAGAGGGAACGAGGATGGCGTCAGCGCCGGCCTGCATCAAATGTGACAGCGGCTCGTCATAGCCGACGACCATGCCGACGCGGCCGGGATGGCGCGCCACCGCCGCCTGCAGCGCCTCTTCGAGCGCTGCGTCGCCGGAGCCGAGTATAGCCAGGCTGCCGCCATTGGCGACGATATAGTCGATATTGTCGACGACGAGATCGATGCCCTTCTGCCAGGTGAGCCGTGAGACGATGCAGAAGATCGGCCCAGCGCCAGGGGTGAGCCCCACGCGGGTCGCGAGCGCCTTGCGGTTTTCCTCGCGGCGTTTGAGCGAGGAGGAGTTGTAGTTGGCGACGATGTGCCGGTCGTTTTCCGGGTCCCAGATCTGGTCGTCTATGCCGTTGACGATGCCGGTGAGATCGGCAGCGCGGGCGGCGATCAAGCCTTCGAGACCCATGCCGAATTGCGGCTCGGTGATCTCGACCGCATAGGTAGGGCTCACGGTGGTCAGCGCCCAGGCGGTGCGCAGCCCACCCTTGAGATAGCCGACATCGCCGTAATATTCGAGGCCGTTGACGTTAAAGGCATCCGGCGGCAGTTCCAGCTGGGGGAAAATCGCAGACGAAAACTGGCCCTGGAAGGCGATGTTGTGAATGGTGATCACCGACGGCACGCGGCCGCCGGCGGCGCTGTATTTCAGATAGATCGGTGTAATTGCCGCCTGCCAGTCATGGACATGGATGAGGTCCGGTAACCAGGCAGGATCCAATCCGTTGGCGATGTCGGCGCCGATATAGGAGAGTGCGGCGAACCGCCGCCAATTGTCGACATGGTCGAGGCCCGCTGCGTCGGTATAGGGGCCGCCCGGCCTGTCGAAATAGGCCGGCGCGTCGAGGATATAGAGATCCAACCCGGCGTGCTGGGTAAAGAGCACGCGCGCCGGTTCGCCCAGGAGCCAGGTCAGATCGGCGATGACTTTCGTCTCGCCGATCTTGGCCATGACGGAAGGATAGCCGGGCAGAAGCGTCCGCATCTCGACGCCGAAAGGCGCGAGCGCGAGCGGCAGCGCGCCCGCGACATCCGCGAGCCCTCCGGTCTTGATCAGCGGGAAGACTTCCGAGGCGACGGACAGGACTTTCATCGCTCAACCCAGTTTGTCGATCATGGCCTGGGTGATGAGGCAGATGCCGGACTCGGTGCGGCGGAAGCGCTTGGCATCGAGTTCGGGATCCTCGCCGACGACCAGGCCTTCCGGGATGATGACGCCCCGATCGACGACCACCTTGCTCAGCCGAGCGTGGCGGTTGACGATCACTTCCGGCAGCACGACCGCGTGGTCGAGGCTTGAATAGGAATTTACCCGGCAACCGGTCGACAGCATCGTGCGATGGACGGATGCACCGGAAATGATGCAATTGCCCGAGACCAGCGAGGAGATGGCTGTGCCGCGACGGCCGTCGATATCATGGACGAACTTGGCCGGTGGCGTGATCTCGGAATAGGTCCAGATCGGCCACTGGACGTCGTAAAGATCGAGTTCCGGCACGACATCCGTCAGGTCGATATTGGCTTGCCAATAGGCATCGACGGTTCCGACGTCGCGCCAATAGGCCTCCGTCTCCATCTCCGCCTTGACGCAGGATTGGCTGAAACGGTGGGCGACGGCTTTGCCGTTCTTGACGATATAGGGGATCAGGTCCTTGCCGAAGTCGCGTGAGGAGTTCGGGTCGGCGGCGTCGCGCCGCAGGAGGTCGACGAGGAACTTGGTGTGGAAGATGTAAATGCCCATCGAAGCGAGCGCCATGCTCTCGTTGCCGGGAATGCCGGGCGGGTCGGCGGGCTTTTCGACGAAGTCGATGATCACGTCCTTGTTGTCGACATGCATGACGCCGAAGGCCACAGCCTCCATGCGCGGCACTTCCAGGCAGCCGATGGTGACGTCGGCGCCGGAATTGACGTGCTGGCGCAGCATCAGCTCGTAGTCTTGCTTATAGATATGGTCGCCGGCGAGGATGACCATATATTCCGGATTGTGCGGAACAATGATGTCGATGTTCTGGTAGACGGCGTCGGCCGTGCCTTCATACCATTGCGTTTCGGAGACGCGCTGGGAGGCGGGCAGGATGTCGAAGCTTTCGTTTCGCTCCGGGCGGAAGAAGTTCCAGCCGCGCTGCAGGTGGCGGATCAGCGAATGCGCTTTGTACTGGGTGGCGACGCCCATGCGGCGAATGCCGGAATTCAGTGCATTGGAAAGTGCGAAATCGATGATGCGCGTCTTGCCCCCGAAATAAACCGCCGGTTTGGCACGTCGGTCCGTCAATTCCTTGAGACGGCTGCCGCGTCCACCGGCCAGCACATAAGCCATGGCATCGCGCGCCAAAGGCTGGAGTCTTCTTTCTGCCATTTTATTTCCTCCCAGTGATCGTTACGCGTACTCATACGGGCTCCAGCCAGATCGTGCCGAGCGGCGGCAGGACGAGTGTCCCGACGATCCGTCCGGTTGGCTGCCTATGGGCGGTCACTTCCCCAAGATTGCCTTTTCCTGAACCGCCATAGGTCTCGGCATCCGTATTGATGATCTCACGCCATTTGCCTTCCATCGGCAAGGGCACGTCGTAATTGCCGCGCTCGACAGGCGTGAAATTGGTGATCACGGCCACCGGCTTCTCGCCTGGCGCCTTGCGGATCCAGGCATAGACCGAATTTTCGTGGTCGTCGGCGATCATCCATTCAAAGCCTTCGCCCTCGCAGTCGCGGGCATGCAGGGCCGGCTTGGTTTTGTAGAGCTGATTGAGATCGCGCACGAGACGGCGCATGCCGTCGTGGTTGGGGAAATCGAGCAGGTTCCAGTCGAGCGAGCGCGATTCCGACCATTCGTTCCACTGGGCGAATTCCTGGCCCATGAACAACAGCTTCTTGCCGGGATATCCCCACATGAAGCCGTAATAAGCGCGCAGATTGGCGAATTTCTGCCACTGGTCGCCGGCCATTTTGGTGATCAGCGAGCCCTTGCCATGCACGACTTCGTCATGGGAAAGCGGCAGGACGAAATTCTCCGACCAGGCATAGAGCAGGCCGAAGGTCAGTTCGTTATGGTGATGCTTGCGGTGGATCGGATCACGCTTCAGATATTCGAGCGTGTCATGCATGAAGCCCATGTTCCACTTGAAGCCGAAGCCCAGGCCGCCGTCATAGACCGGTGCGGAGACTTTCGGCCAGGAGGTGGATTCCTCGGCGATGGTCAGGATGCCGTGATGCGAGCCGTAGAGGTGGCGGTTCATGTCTTTGAGGAATTCCACCGCCTCGAGGTTTTCGCGGCCACCGTATTTGTTGGGAATCCACTCGCCTTCCTTGCGCGAATAATCGAGGTAAAGCATGGAGGCGACGGCATCGACACGCAGGCCGTCGATGTGGAATTTTTCCGCCCAGTAGAGCGCTGAATTGATCAGGAAGCTTACGACTTCGGTGCGGCCGAAATTGTAGATGGCGGTATTCCAGTCGGGGTGAAATCCCTGGCGCGGGTCCTCATGCTCGTAAAGCCCGGTTCCGTCGAAATGCCGAAGCCCGTGCTGGTCCACCGGAAAATGCGCCGGCACCCAGTCCATCAGGATCGAGATGCCCGCCTTGTGAGCGCCGTTGACGAAACGTGAAAAGGCTTCCGGCTCGCCGAATCGGGCGGTGGGCGAGAACAGGCCCGTCGTCTGATAACCCCAGGACGGGTCGAAAGGGTGCTCAGTGATCGGCATGAATTCGATATGGGTGAAGCCCATTTCGACGCAATAGGGGATGAGCAGGTCGCCGAGTTCGTCCCAGGTCAGCATCGCGTCGTCGGGGCCACGCCGCCAGGAGGCGGGGTGGACTTCGTAGATCGAGATCGGCTGGCGGCGGGCATCGATGGTGGACCACCATTCGCGATGTGCCGCATCCTCCCATTCCTGTTCGATCTCCGGCGTGGTCAGCGAAGCTGTCTTCGGTCTGAGCTCCGATTTGCGTGCGTAGGGATCGGCTTTCAGCGGCAGCAGCGTGCCGTCGCGGGCGAGGATTTCATATTTATAGGTCTCGCCACCGCCAATGCCGGGAACGAAGATTTCCCAGACGCCGCTGTCGCTGCGGAAGCGCATGACATGCCGGCGGCCGTCCCAGTTGTTGAAGCTGCCGACGACCGAGACCCGGGCGGCATTCGGCGCCCAGACGGCAAAATGAAAGCCTTCCGCACCTTCATGCTCGATCGGATGGGCGCCCATCTTGTCGAACAATCTCAGATGCGAGCCTTCGCGCAGATAATAGTCGTCCATCGGCCCGAGCACGGGGCCGAAGGAATAGGGATCGACCACATCCCATTCGCCGAYGGCGTTTTTCGCGTGGTAACGGAGTGGTTGCCGTGCCTTGACGGAGAGCAGCCCCTCGAAGAAGCCGGCACCGTCGCGACGGGGAATCGAGCCGAGATCTTCACCCTTCAGCGTATAGGCGGTGATCTGCTCGGCGCCGGGGACGAACGCGCGGACGACGAATTCCTTGCCGAATTCATGCAGGCCGAGCACGGCGAACGGATTGGCATGCACGCCCGCGACGATCGCGGCCACCTCTTCATCGAAGATGCGGAAATCCTTGACCTTGGCTGGCTTCTTGGCGGCGGCATTGTCTGCCGCCGCGTTTGCGTCAGGCGTGGCGCCTCCGTTCGCATCTGCTTCCGACTTTACCGTCCTGCGATCGGCCTTGCCCGCCTCGATACTCATCCCGCCCTCCAGATTTCCTTGGCATATTGCCGGATTGTCCGATCAGAGGAAAACCATCCCATGCGCGCTGTGTTCCGGATTGTTTTTGCATACCAGCTTTTTTCATTCTCCCAGGTGCGATCAATCTCGCGCTGGGCCTTGGTATAGGCATCGAAATCACCCGCCACCATGAACCAGTCGTGCTGGTAGAGGCCGTCGACGAGGCTGGCGAAGCGGGTTGGGTCATCGGGCGAGAAGACGCCCGAAGCAATCGCGTGCAGTGCTTGCGACAGGTCGCGCGAGCCTTCGATGATGGCCCGCGGATTGTGGCCTTCGGCGCGTGCCGCGGCGACTTGTTCTGCGGTCATGCCAAAAATCTGGATATTGTCTGCGCCGACGTAGTCACGCATTTCGACATTGGCGCCATCGAGCGTGCCGATGGTGAGCGCGCCGTTGAGGCCGAACTTCATGTTGCCGGTGCCGGAGGCTTCCATGCCGGCGGTCGAGATCTGTTCGGAAAGGTCGGCCGCAGGCACGAGCACTTCGGCGAGCGAGACATTGTAGTTCGGCACGAAGACGACTTTGAGCAGGCCACGCACCGCCGGGTCGGAATTGACGACACGGGCGACGTCATTGGCGAGCTTGATGATCAGCTTGGCGTTGTGATAGCTCGGCGCCGCCTTGCCGGCGAAGATTTTCACCCGCGGCACCCAGTCTTGTTCAGGACGGGAGCGCATCTGGTCGTAGAGCGATACCGCCTCGATGATGTTGAGGAACTGACGCTTGTATTCGTGGATGCGCTTGACCTGGATGTCGAACATGGCCGACGGGTCGAGCTTCAGGCCCATACGGCTCTGGATGAGCTGGGCGAGGCGGACCTTGTTGTCGCGCTTGACGGCGGCGAACTTCTTCTGGAATTCGGCGTCTTCGGCGAAGGCATTGAGGCTCTGCAGTGCCTCGGTATCGTCGAGGAACTTGTCGCCGATCGTTTCGCGCAGCAGCTTGACCAGGCTAGGATTGCACTGGTTGAGCCAGCGACGCGGCGTGATGCCGTTGGTCTTGTTGTTGATGCGGTCCGGATAGAGCCGATGCAGGTCGGCGAACACGGTGACCTTCATCAGGTCGGTGTGCAGCGCTGAAACGCCGTTGATCGAATGCGAGCCGATGAAGGCGAGGTTGCCCATGCGCACGCGGCGGTCGCCGCTTTCGTCGATCAGCGAGATGGCCCGGACTTGTGGGTCGCTGAAGTTCTTGGCCTTGCGGGCTTCGAGCAGCACCTTGGCGTTGATGCCGTAGATGATCTGCATATGGCGCGGCAGCAGGCGCTCGAAGAGCGGCACCGGCCAGGTTTCCAGCGCTTCCGGCAGGAGCGTGTGGTTGGTGTAGGAGACCGTCTTGTGGGTAATCTCCCAGGCCGCATCGAATTCGAAGCCGTGGACGTCGCAGAGAAGGCGCATCAGTTCAGCGACGGAGACGGCAGGATGCGTGTCGTTGAGCTGGATTGCAACCTTTTCGTGGAGGTTTTCCAGCGTGTTGTATTGCTGGCGATGGCGGCGCAGAATGTCCTGAAGCGAGGCCGAGGAGAAGAAGAATTCCTGCCGGAGCCTGAGTTCCTGGCCGGCGGGCGTTGCGTCGGCGGGGTAGAGCACGCGCGCCAGGCTCTCGGCCTTGTTGCTTTCGCGCAATGCGCCGATATGGTCGCCGGCATTGAAGGCGGCGAGCAGGATCGGGTCGATCGGCTGGGCCGTCCAGAGGCGTAGCGTGTTGACGCGATTGCCGCGCCAGCCGACGATCGGCGTGTCATAGGCCATGGCGATGACGCGCTCGGCCGGCTTCCAGACGTAACGAGCCTCGCCATCTTGAGCGAGCACGGATTCGACGGCGCCGCCGAAGCCGACTTCATAGGCGCTTTCGCGGCGCTCGAACTCCCAGGGATTGCCGTGGGCAAGCCAGGTTTCCGGCAGTTCCACCTGCCAGCCGTCAGCGATCTGCTGGCGAAACAGGCCGTGGACATAGCGGATGCCATAGCCATAGGCGGGGATATCCGTCGTCGCCATCGATTCCATGAAGCAGGCGGCGAGGCGGCCGAGACCGCCATTGCCGAGTGCTGCGTCCGGTTCAAGCGCCGCGACGACGTCGAAGTCGACGCCGAGCATTTTCAGCGCTTCACGCAGTTCGTCCATCAGGCCGAGATTGGAAACAGCGTCGCGCGTCAGCCGGCCGATCAGGAATTCCAGCGAGAGATAGTAGACACGCTTGCCCTCGCTCTCATACGTGCGGCGGGTGGACTCCATCCAGCGGTCGATCACCCGGTCGCGAATGACCAGGATGGCAGCGGTCAGCCAATCATGCGGCTTGGCCACGGTGGCATCCTTGCCAATGCGGTAGGTCAGGCGCTCGACAATGTCTTCGGCCAGGGTCGCGGGATCGGACAGTCTTTCCGGCGGCTTCGGGATTTCGACTTTCTCTGCAGAGGTTTTCATTGTGAGCTCAATTACTTCGGGGGTTGACGATCGGCGGGCACGCTGGACAAATCGCCACCGCGTCTCGCGAGATTTGCACCGTTCAAAAAGACATGCAACGGTTTATTCCATCCACTGCTGAAAACAGAGCTATGGTTAAATCGTGACACTTCGATGAACCGGCGCCAAAACTGCACGCGCCAAACCTCCCGAACGCTCCCAGGGAGTCATATTAGGCATTTAATCGATTTAGGATCAATATGGATTCAAAAAAATACCGCCGGCTATGAAACCGGCGGTTCAAGGTCGTTGGGACAGGCTCGGGGAGGTAGGAGTGTTATTGGGTCAGGCGTGTTGCCGTCTCGGTGGCGCGCTCGCCGATATATTCGAAGGCGGCGTTGATATCGTCGGCGTTTTCGGCGGCGAAATAATGCGAGCTGGTCGTGGCGCAGTAGCTCAGCAGCGCTTTGCCTCGTGTCGGCGCCATGAAGGCGATCGTATAGACTTCTATGCCATTGGTGCGGGCAAGATCGCACCACTTCTTCGTCTCGGTGTCGGCCGAGTCATAGTTGTTGTCGCCGTCGGTCATGAAGACGATGTATTTCGACGGCACCTGGCCGTTCTTGTTGAGGTGTGCGGTGTTCTCCGATGCGGCCACGAGCGACTGGTACGCCGTCTTGAAGGCGAGGCCGGAATCGGTGCCGCCGTCGGCAGTCAGCTTGCTGATATAGGTTTTCGTGGCCGTCTCGCCCCAGGCGAGCGTGCTGGGTGTCTGCATGGCGGTATTGTAAGAGGCCGCGGCGGTGCGGACGAGGGTTGTCGCCGGATCGGCGGTGGCAAGCTGGTTCATCAGGTTGGTCGCCGCCATCCGGAGCGCGGTGATCTTGTCGTAGTAAGTGTAGCAGGTATAGGTCTTGCGGCCATAGCGGCAGGTATAGCTGCCGGAGACGGTATTGGTATATTCCGCCATCGAGCCGGAGCGGTCGAGCACAAGGTACATCGACAGCGCATTCTTGCTCGCCGTCGTCGATTCCGTCGAACTGGTCACCGTCAGCCGGCCGCCGGTCTGGCCGAGAAAGGCCGACAGCGTCGAATATTGCACGTCATAGCAGGTCTGGACCGTGACATCGTATTTCTTGGCGGTGCCGACCGTCGTCTGGTCGTTGACGGTCACATGCGTGCAGCTTGAAAAGTTGAACGGATTGGTCTTTTCCTTGTCCGGGTTGTCCATATGGTTGGACATCTGGCCGGTGATGAAGTCCGCGGCAAGCGTCTTCGCCTGGTCGTCGGTAATGCCTTTGTTGGCGAGCGCCGACGCGGCGGCCAGGGCCGCGGCATCGGCGGCGTTCTGCAGCGCCGCCTTGGTGGCGATCATCTTCGACATATCCAGCGCCAGTCCTCCGGCGGCCAGCCCGACCGGCAGGATCAGTGCCGCCATGAGCGATAGGTTGCCAGCCTTGTTACGGAGGAAACGGCGTAGAAATGACGGGGATGATGTCATGGCGGCCACTCGGAGGAAGGGTTGACTTCTAATATTTTGAGAAGAAGTTAACAGCGATGTGTTCGAATTAAGTTTCTGAAAAGACTTCGATTTAACGAAAGTTTAGTGTTAAAATTTCTCGGTGAAAGTTACACTTTTTTCAGACTTTCGCGTGGCCGCACGAAAGAATTGCCGGAAACCATGTCTCCGGCTGCTCCTAATACGCGCGAGACGCGAAAAGGTTCCGCTTGCCGTGTAAAAAAAGTTCAGGCCTTGACCGGGACGACGTCGACGGCTTGGTCCGTCGTGTGACTGCCGTAACTTTTCAATATCCCGATGACCGGGGCGACGTCGGAATAGTCGCGGCCGTAGCCGACCCGGATATGGTCGCTGCCGGCCATGATATTATTGGTCGGGTCCCATTCCATCCAGCTGCTCGCCTGGCCGCACCAGACGCGCACCCAGGCATGCATGGCGTCGGCACCTTCGAGCCGCTCCTTGCCGGGCGGCGGGATGGTGCGCAGATAACCACTGACATAGCCGGCGGGAATGCCCACCGAGCGCAGGCCGAGGATCATGATATGGGCAAAATCCTGGCAGACGCCTTTCTTCAGTTTGAAGGCCTCGCCCGCCGGTGTGTCGACTTTGGTGGCGCCGGGCACATAGGTGAATTGCTTGTTGATGCGCTGGCAGATGACGGTCGCGGCTTCGCGGACCGACATATCAGGCTTGAACATCGTGCGCACCCAGTCGCCGATATCGCGCGATGCCGGAAGCCTGGGGCTGTCGCCGAGGAAATGATGCGGCGCTTCGGGACCTAGTGACCAGCAGTCGGTCACCTCATCGCCGATCTTGCCGACGCGTGGAGAAGAATCCGCCTGGGGCGAGGCATTTTCAACCTGCACACGCGCCTGCATGCGGATCTCGAATTCGTCGAGCGGGTTGCGGAAAGTGATAGCCGTGGCGGGATTGTTGAAAAAATCGGCGAAATCGGTGCGCTCGTCAGGGCCTGGTCCGAAGGCCACCGTGCCGGCGATCAGGCGCTGGCCCCTGTCCAACGTCAGCGGCAGCACGCGCACGATCTGCCGTGCCCCGGATGCGGCAACCTCGTAACTGTAGCTGATTTTCATCGAAACGTCGTAGAGCATGTCTGTAGGCTCTAACCGATATAGGTGCGGGCGAGAAGGTCGGAAAAGTTTTCCATGTCGGCTTCGAGCCGGTCATAAAGGTCGACAGTCATGCTTTCGGGTGTCATCAGCGCCAGCGTCGAGTAGAGGCGCAACGCCTCGCGGTAGAAGGGCGACATCTGGCCTTGGACGATCGCGTTGGGCAATTGCTCGACTTCTGCCTTGATCTCGTTGAGCTGGTAGAGGACCGAGCGCGGATTGAGCGAATCGAGCGCCAGCAGGTCGGTCACGGTCAGCCGCGCCGTTGCCACGTTGTATCGGCGGCGATGGGTCATGACGCTGTCGCCGATCTCGATCAGCATGTCGAGCGCGCCGTCGGGCGCATCGGAGCCGGAAAAGTGGCCGAGCAGCCGCGACATATGCAGGCCGCGCTCCAGGTGGCGGCCGATCGACAGGAAACGCCAGCCGGTGAATCGATACATGTTTTCATGTACCAGACCGGCGAAGCCGGCCAATTTGCGCAGCAGCACGGTCATGGCGCCGGTGGCGTCGTCGCCGGGCTGCACCTTCTCGCGGAATTCGCGCGTGGTCTTGGCTAGGTCGTTGAGCGCCAGCCAGCCATCGGCGGAGAACCGGTCGCGGATGTTGGAAGCGGAATAAAGCGCGCTCGAAATGTTGCGCATCAGGCTTTCCGGCACGACTTCCTTGGTGTCGATGTCGAGCTGGGCGAGATAGGCCGAGAACTTGGCGAGCAGCGGCTGCTTGCGGTCGGCATATTCGGCGAAGCGGCCGTGCCAGGCGCGCAGGATGCGAAGCGCTCCTTCGGCCCGCTCGATATAGCGGCCAAGCCAGAAGAGGTTATCGGCGGCGCGGCTCGGCAGGCTGCCCGGCATATTGCGGGTGAAGCTCTCCTCCGGCGGCAGGAGTGTCGACCATTTCACCGGCTTGTCGGAAACGATCCAGACATCGGCGACTGCGCCGCCCTTCTGCATGGCGATCGCGGAGACATCCTCGCTGGCGCCGATGCGAGCGAAGCCGCCGGGCATGATCTGCCAGCCGTCGCGGCTGCGGGCGGCGAAGACGCGCAGGCTCATCGGCCGCGGCGACAGTTTACCGTCGACAAAGGCCGGCGTGGTCGAGAGTTTTACGATCTCCTGGCCGACCAGCCGGCTGCCCTCCTGGTTCAGGCGCTTGAGGAAATCCTTGTCCTTCTCGGCCAGCACCGTGCCGAGTTGCGATTCCTGTTCGTCGAAGAAGGCAAGGCTGGAAAAGGCCGGTCCGATGATCATCCGGTCGAGATTCTTGGCGACATGTTCGCGCTCGGCCTTCTGGCCACACCACCAGGTGGCGATCGAGGGCAATTTCAGGTCCTCGTTCATAAGCCGGCGACAGATGGCAGGCATGAAGGCGAGCAGGGCGCGGGTTTCGAGAATGCCGGTGCCGATCGCATTGACGACCGTGACGCTCTCGGCCCTGAGCGCCTGGACAAGGCCGGGCGTGCCGATCTGCGAACGCTGGTTGAGTTCGAGCGGATCGGCATATTCCGCGTCGAGGCGACGCCAGAGCACGCTGACCGGCTTGAGACCGGCGACGGTGCGGACCATGACCTGGTTGTTGACGACAGTCAGGTCCTCGCCTTCGAGCAGCATGAAGCCGAGATAGCGGGCGATATAGGCATGCTCGAAATAGGTTTCGTTGGCCGGACCCGGCGACAGGATGGCGATGCGGTCGTCTGAATGCGTCTTGCGGGCCTGCAGGGCGTCACGGAAGGCGCCGAAGAAGGCGGCAAGCCGGTGGACATGGATTTCAGCATAGACATCGGAATAGGCGYGCGTGGTGGCGACCCGGTTTTCTAGCGCAAAGCCGGCGCCCGACGGCGCCTGCGTCCGGTCGGACAGCACCCACCAGTCGCCATCCGGCCCGCGGCCGATTTCAAAGGCAATGAAATGCAGGAAATGGCCGCTATCAGCCGGTTTCAGGCCGACGACGGGCCGGAGATATTCAGGATTTGAGGCGAGAAGGGAGGCAGGGAGGAAGCCTTCCTGCACCAGCCGATTGTCGGAATAGATGTCGGCGACCAGGCGTTCCAGCAGTTCGGCGCGCTGAACGAGGCCCTCGGAGAGTTTTTGCCATTCCGCGCCGTCGATCAGCACCGGCACGTGGCTCAGCGGCCAGGAACGCTCGGCATTGGAGGCGCCGCCGCCATAGGCGCGATAGAAGACCCCGGCATCGCGCAGATAGCGGTCAGCCTTGTCCATGCGATTTTCGCGATCTTCGGCATCCATGGCGGAGAAGCGCTCGACGAAATGCCGCCAGACGGGACGCACTTGTCCATCCGGGCCGAGCATCTCGTCGGCCGCGCCTGCCAGTGGCTTGTAATCGAGCCCTGGTTTCCCCCCCGAAACGGTGTCGCGCTTGCCGCTTACCCCCGTCAATTCACACCCCTGGCGGCCGCCTAAGATCGAGCGTCAGCGGGAATTCCGCATTAGGAGCCTCGGGCCGGAGCGGGTAGCGCCCGGCTGTATAGCCCCAAGGTTCGAAGCGCGAGAGCCGCCGCGCCTGCGCTTCATTGCCGTTGACTGGAAATGTTTCATAATTGCGTCCGCCCGGATGAGCAACATGATAGATGCAGCCACCAACAGCCTTTCCTGTCCATGTGTCGTAAATGTCGAAGGTGAGCGGCGTGTTGACCGGCAGCGTCGGATGGAAGCCGGAGGCCGGGTGCCAGGCCTTGAAGCGGACGCCCGCCACAGCCGGGCCGCCGGCTTTTGTCTTCTGCAGCGGTACGGGTCGGCCATTGCAGGTCACGGTGTAGCGTTCGGGATTGCCGGTATCGAGCTTGACCTGCAGCCGCTCGATCGAGGAATCGACGAAACGCGCCGTGCCGCCGATGGCGCCGGTTTCGCCCGTCACATGCCAAGGTTCAAGTGCCTGGCGAAGCTCGAGCTTCGTGCCGTCGAAATCGACCTCGCCGTAGAAGGGGAAGCGGAATTCGAGCTGCGCTTCGAACCATTCCGGCCGCAGTTCGAAACCGTGGCTCCTGAGGTCGTCGAGCACGTCGAGAAAATCCTGCCAGACATAGTGCGGCAGCATGAATCGATCATGCAGGGTCGTGCCCCAGCGGGTGAACCTGCCGTCAACGGGCGCTTTCCAGAAGCGGGCGATCAGCGCCCTGACAAGAAGCTGCTGGGCAAGGCTCATGCGCGCATCCGGCGGCATTTCGAAGCCGCGAAATTCGACCAGGCCAAGCCGGCCGGTCGGGCCATCGGGCGAGAACAGTTTGTCGATGCAGATTTCCGAACGGTGGGTGTTGCCGGTGGAATCGACAAGCAAGTTGCGGAACAGGCGGTCGACGAGCCAGGGCAGGGGCGCCATGCCCTTGCCGGGCGCCGGCACCTGCGACATGGCGATTTCGAGTTCATAGAGACCGTCGTGGCGGGCTTCGTCGATGCGCGGCGCCTGGCTGGTCGGGCCGATGAACAGGCCGGAGAACAGATAGGACAGCGACGGATGCCGCTGCCAGTAGAGCACGATGCTCTTCAGCAGATCCGGCCGGCGCAGGAACGGGCTGTCGTTGGGATTGATGCCGCCGACCACGACATGGTTGCCGCCGCCGGTGCCAGTATGGCGGCCGTCGATCATGAATTTTTCCGCGCCGAGGCGCGATTGGCGGGCCTCCTCATAGATCGCGGTGGTGATGTCGACGCATTCCTTCCAGCTCGTGGCCGGGTGGATGTTGACCTCGATGACGCCGGGATCGGGAGCGACGCGGATGACGTTCAGCCGCTCGTCATGCGGCGGCGCATAGCCTTCGATATGCACCGGCAGGCCGAGCGCCGCTGCGGCACGTTCGGCCGAGGCGATGAGATCGAGATAATCTTCCAGCGACACGGTCGGCGGCATGAAGATGCAAAGCCGGCCGTCGCGCGGCTCGATGGAGATCGCTGTCCTGACGCGTCCGCCGATCTCTTCATAGGATTGCGGCGTCTGGACCTGCCGGTCGATCGATGCCCGAAAGGAATGGGCATCGAGTATGCGCCCCTTGTCGGCGCTGAAATCCGGCAGCGGAGGCCGCTCGACCGTAGGGTCGGTCGGGTTGATATAGGGATACCAGGCGGGTGGTATATAGGGCAGGGAATTGAGCGGCAGGCGGAAGCCGACGGGAGAATCGCCGGGAACCAGGTAAATGCGACCACGACGGGTGTTCCACTTTTCGCTGACCCAGATCCGGCCGCTGGCACGCGCATTCCAGGCCTGCACCGGCAGAACATAACCGGTCGGATCGTTCAATCCTCGCGAAAAGACCTTGGCAATGCGCGTCCGTTCTTCAAGATCCTTCAGCTTGGAATTGGCGGGATCGACATTTTCCGGCAGGCTGGCTTCCTTGATGATCCATTCGGCCGGATCTTCGAAGGCAGGGGCTACGTTTTCCGCTGGGATGTCGAGCTCGACTGCGATTGCCGCCAGTAATCGCCCGGCATCTTCCTGTGTCACCTTGTAGTCTGCCTTCTCGACCGCGATCAGTGTCTGATCGCGCCAGACCGGCAGGCCGTCGCGCCGCCAGTAGAGCGAGAAGGTCCAGCGCGGCAGGCTTTCGCCTGGATACCATTTGCCCTGGCCGTAATGCAGGAAGCCACCGGGCGCGAAGCGGTCGCGGAGCCGGCGAATCAGCGTATCGGCCAGACCGCGCTTTTGCGGGCCGACGGCGGCAGTGTTCCATTCGTCGGACTGGAAATCGTCGATCGAGACGAAGGTCGGTTCGCCGCCCATGGTCAGGCGCACGTCCTCGGCCTTGAGATAGGCGTCGACCTCTTCGCCCAGTGCATCGAGCTGTTCCCAGCTGTCCTGCGGGAACGGTTTGGTGATGCGTGGATGTTCGGAGACACGCGTAACCTTCATGTCGAAGGCGAATTCGGTTTGTGCCTTGCCCGAGAAGCCGCCGGAGATCGGCGCGGCATTCTTGTAATGCGGCGTGGCAGCAAGCGGGATGTGGCTCTCGCCGGTCAGGAGGCCCGAGGTTGGGTCGAGACCGACCCAGCCGGCGCCGGGAAGATAGACCTCGCACCAGGCATGCAGGTCGGTGAAGTCGACCTCGGTGCCGGACGGGCCGTCGAGCGCCTTGAGGTCCGGGGCAAGCTGGATCAGGTAGCCTGAGACGAAGCGGGCGGCGAAGCCCAGATGACGGAGGATCTGCACCAGCAGCCAGCCGGAATCGCGGCAGGAGCCGAGCGCGGAGAGAAGCGTCTCTTCCGGCGTCTGCACGCCGGGCTCCAAGCGGATGACATAGCCGACCCGTTGCTGAAGCTTTGCGTTGAGATCGACGACGAGATCGACGGTCTTACGCGGCGTGCGATCGAAGGCATCGAGAAGAGCTTGCAGTTCCGGGCCCGCCGGCTCCGGCGTCCGATAGATCGATAGGTCTTCCTTCAGCTCTTCCGGATAGTTGAACGGCCAGATTTCCGCCGATTCCTCGACGAAGAAATCGAAGGGATTGTAGACCGTCATGTCGGCAATCAGATCGACCTCGATCTTGAATTCCGTCACCGGCTCGGGGAAGACGAAGCGGGCGAGATAATTGCCGTAGGGGTCCTGCTGCAGATTGACGAAGTGAGTGTCGGGCGTGACCTTGAGCGAGTGGCTGAGAACCTTGGTCTTGGAGTGTGCTGCCGGCTTGAGGCGGATGATCTGCGGGCTCAGTATGACCGGATTGTCGTATTTATAATGGGTCAGATGGTAGATGCTGGCTTTGATGGTCATGCGGTTTGCCCGTTCCCCTGTTATTGCTGCGAGTTTGTGCAATGCAAACGGGGAAAGCAAGCGGCATTTGACGTAAAGGGCTATACCAGGCCACGACGGTCGGCTTCGATGGCGGCTTCGGCACGGCTCGACACGTTGAGCTTGCGATAGATCGCCTTGATGTGGGTGGCGCAGGTGTTCTGCGAGAAGCCGAGGATGCCGGCGATTTCAGCGGCAGTCAGTCCCTTGCCGAGCAATCTCAACACCTCGAGTTCGCGATTGGTGAGGTTTCCGGCGGATGCTGGGCCGATATCGGGCCGGGCAGTTGGATTCGATGCCCGGAAATAGGCGAGGATGCGGTGGGCGATCCGCGGCGAGATCGGCGGCTCGTTGCGGTCGATGCGCTTGAGCTGCTCGATCAGATGTGCCGTCTTGGGGCTCTTCAGGATATAGCCCATTGCGCCGGCGGACAGCGCGTCGAAGAGATTGGCGTCGTCATCGGCGCTGGTGAGCATGATCGGCATGGTGCCGGGCAGGTATATGGACATCCGCCGGACCAGGTCGATGCCGTTGCCGTCGGGCAGCGCAATATCGGTGAGGGCGACATCGAAATCGCGCCTGACGTCGTTGCGGCCGAAAAGCAGCCGCTGCGCTTCGGCAAAGGTCCCCACCGCGGTGACATTCGCGCCGGCGAGAGCGCTCTTCAGGCTCTCGGCGATCCAGGCGCGCGTCTCCCGGTTGTTCTCGACGACGAGGAGGCGGCAATGGCTGAGCGCGGGTACAAGCAAATTCGTCATAAAGTTGCACTTCGCGGAGGAGGCAGCGAGATTGGCAACAGGAAGCGGCTGCCGTGGCGCCTCCCGAGCGTTGGCACATGTTAGCTTTGCATGTTCAAATGTGTAAACTCTCGAAACCGCTAGGTTTGGCCAACATTCATCGTGTTTCCGGCGTGTTTCGCATACGTCGATCTCCTTACATTGAAAGCATTTTTCCCTTGGTGTAAAAAAGAGGCAGGGGCGGCGCGACAATCCCGGCGCATGCAACAGGGGGCGCTCACGGTGATGATAAAACAGATAATGCGCCTCGCCGGCGGGGCGCTTGAGGCGGATACGGCCGAGGAAGCGAGCGCCCGGTTTTTCGAGGCGGCGCGGCGCGTCGGCGCGACCTATTTGCAGACCCGGCTCTACCGCCGGCCGATGGCGCGGCTGACGTCGCAGGCCCATTGGGCCGCCGGCGGTTTTATCAAGCGCATCTCGCCTGCGACATGGCCCGGTAGTGCTGCGTTCAACTATATCTGTTTCGACTGCAATCCGTTGCTTAGCGCCATTCGCGAGAATCGGACGCGTTATCGCTTCTCGGACTTTGCCCCGCATGATGATCGTGTTTTCAGGGACTATTGGGATGCGATGGGCGAGGCCGGTATCGCCGACGCGCTTTGCGCCACCTCCTACGGCTCCAAGGGTGTGATCACGTCGCTGCATCTCGGATTTGGCGACCGCGACATTGATGCGCAAACCGCGCGGGTGGCGCAGATGGCGGGGTTGCTGCTCACCGAGCGGCTGATGGAGTTTGCCGGCGGGTTGGAGGACGATTTGCCGGAGCTTTCTCCCCGGGAACGCGACTGCCTCGCCTATGTGGCGGATGGCAAGCGGGACAGCGATATCGCCGACTTGCTCGGGATCAGCGACACGACCGTGCGCTTCCATGTCGACAATGCCCGCAGGAAGCTCGGCGCAATCAACCGGCCGCAGGCCGTCGCTCGTTTGGCGAACAGGGGTGCGCTTTAACCTCCGGGGCGTCAGAAGCCAGGATCGCGATGTACCTCACGTCCCGCAAGCAGGGTGAGCAATACCTGCGTGGCGCCGATGTTGTAGGCGTCGCAGGTCAGGATATCGCGGTCGAGCACGATCAGGTCGGCATATTTGCCGACCGAGAGGGAGCCGGTATCGGCGATGCGCCAGGCGGCTGCAGCAGCGAAGGTGGTGTAGCCCTTCAACGCTTCCTCGCGCGTCATGCGCTGTTCCGGCAGGAAGATCGGATGCGTGCTGGGCCGGGCCGGTGGCTGGCGGGTGATCGCCGTTTCCATGATCTCGAAGGGATTGAGCGTCGACACACCCCAATCCGACGACAGCGCGTAGCCGGCGCCGGCATCGATGAGCGAGCGGAAGGCATACATCCATTTGCCGCGTGCCGTGCCGACCATCGGCAAAGCGACATCGGTGACAGAGGGCTCGTGCCGCGCCCAGAGCGCCTGGATGTTGGCCATGGCGCCGAGTTTGTGGAAACGCTTGATGTCATCGGGGTCGATGCACTGGACATGGGCGAGTTGATGCAGGCTCGGCCAGGGGCCATTGGCATTGCGGGCGGCTTCGAGGCCGTCGAGGGCAGCGCGAACCGCCATGTCGCCGATCACATGAACATGGATCTGGAAACGGGCGGCGTCGAAGGCGGTGAAAAGCTCCAAGATCTGCGGATGCGAGAACATCAGCGGCGCATTGCCGCCGATGGCGTCGGAATAGTCGGAGATCATGGCGCCGGTGCGGTTTTCCAGAACGCCGTCGAGGAAGAACTTTGCCGAATGGATGTGAAACATCTCGGAACGATGTTTTGCACGCAGGGCTGATACCCGGGCGAGTGCCGCATTGGTCGCCTCGAAGGGTTCGACCTTGGCGGTGGCGCGGACACGCACGGTCAATTCACCACGCGCTTCCATGCCGGCATAGACGCGGGCATGGCGTTCGCCGACCGAGGCGTCGAGCACTCCGGTAATGCCGTGGCGATTGGCGAGCGCCTGGGCGAACCGGATGCCATCGGCATAGTCTTCGTCGGAAAGCTCAGGCATGCGCTCGCGTGCCCAGTCGAGCGCATCTTCGTGCAGCATGCCGGTCGGGACGCCCTTGTCGTCGCGGACGAAATGGCCGTTGAACGGGTCCTCGATGCCCTTGACGAGGCCAAGCAACTCGCAGGCTTTCGAGTTGAGGCAGGCATTGTGGCCGTCGGAGGCGAGAATGAAGGACGGGCGATCCGGCACGGCGCGGTCGAGCACCTCGCGGGTCAGGTTGGTGTCGGTGAAGATGCCGGTATACCAGCCGACGCCATTGACCCAGTCGCCGGCATGCGTATCGCCGAATGCTTTCAACGCCGCGACCATCTCGTCGACAGTGCGCGGGGCTTCGAGATTGGCGTTGTGGGCGAAGGCCTGGCCGCTATCCTGCAGGTGGATGTGCGTATCCTGGAAACCGGGCAGAACCATGCGGCCGCCGGCGTCGATGATCTCGGTGCTGGAGGTGGCAAGGCGCTTGATCTCCGCATCCGTCCCCAACGCCATCACACGACCATCGCGGACCGCCAGCGCTTCGACGCGCGGCGCCAGTGGATCCATGGTGACGATATTGCCGTTGAGGACGATCAGGTCTGCTGCGGGCATGATGGTTTCCGGTTCAGAGCAGGGCTATAGGGGAACCATGTGGCGGATGGCGGCATCATCGTGCATGTCGTCACTCGTTCGCCGCCGTTGCCAGATGGATATCCCGTTCCCGTCGCCGGTCGGCGCGCGCCATGATCACGCCGGCAATGGCCACGCAAATGCCGACGAAGATGATGATGATGGTTGCCAGCGCATTGATATCAGGCGTGACACCGAGGCGCACCTTGCTCCAGATCAGGATCGGCAGTGTCGTCGAGCCGGGACCGGTGGTGAACGAGGTGATGACGACATCGTCGAGCGAGATGGTGAAGGCAAGCAGCCAGCCGGACATGATCGCCGGGAAAATGATCGGTAGCGTCACGTCCTTCAGCACCTGCCAGGGCCGCGAACCCAGATCCATCGCCGCTTCCTCAATCGAAATATCGACGCTTGTCAGACGCGACTGGATGATGGTCGCCACATAGGTCATCGAGAAGGTGATGTGGGCGACGGTGACGGTGGTGAAACCGCGCTTGCCCGGCCAGCCGATCCATTGGCCCATGAGGATGAACAGCATCAGCATGGAAATGCCGGTGATGACTTCCGGCATGATCAGCGGCGCGGTGACGAAGCCGGAGAACAGGGTCTTGCCGCGAAAGCGTCCGAAGCGGGCAAGCGTGATGCCGGCCATGGTGCCGAGGATCGTCGCTACTGTCGCGCTGGTCAGCGCGATTTCCAGCGACAGGATCGCGGCATTCATGATCTGCTGATTGGCGAACAGCTTTCCATACCATTCGGTCGAGAAGCCGCCCCAGACGGTGGCGAGCCGCGACTTGTTGAACGAAAAGAAGATCATCGAGAAGATCGGGATGTAGAAGAAGGCGAAGCCGAAGGCCAGGCAGCTCATCAGGAAGGTGTGGCGCTGTTTCATGATCAGTTGTTGTCCTTCGCCTGCGCCTTGGCCTCGAAATGCGTGTAGAGCATCATCGGGATCACCAGCAGGATCAGCAGCGCCACGGCGACGGCAGCGGCCATCGGCCAGTCGCGCGCCGAGGAGAATTCGTCGGAGATGACGCGGCCGATCATCGGGTCGTAGGCATTGCCGACCAGACTTGGGATGACGAGTTCGCCGGAGGCGGGGATGAAGACGAGCAGGCCGCCGGCGATGATGCCGGGCACCGAGAGCGGCAGGGTGATGTCGATGAACACCTGGTAGCGTTTCGAGCCGAGGTCCATCGCCGCCTCGTTGAGCGTCATGTCGAGCTTTTCGAGATTGGCGTAGAGCGGCAGGATCATGAAGGGCAGGTAGGAATAGACCATGACCAGCACGACGGCGAAATTGGTGTTCATCATCGGAATGCTGGTCAGCGCCCAGTCGGCCGGCACGATGAAATTCCAGATGGTGGTCAGGCCGTGATTGAACCAGCTGTTGGACCCCATCAGGCCCATCCAGGCATAGACGCGCAGAAGGAACGAGGTCCAGAACGGCAGGATCACCAGGATCAGCAGGAAATTGCGCCAGGTGCGGCTGACGCGGGTGAGGCCCAGCGCCATCGGATAGCCGATCAGCAGGCAGAAGAAGGTGGCGACGGCGGCGTTGAACACCGAGATCAGGTAGGCGCGGATATAGAGCGTGTCGGTGAACAGGCGCTCGTAGCCTTCCCAGAAGATATAAGGCCAGCCGGGCTTGTACATCAGTGGCGGCGAGGCCGGCGCGGTCTTGGCGAGGCTGATGCCGACAACGATGACGAAGGGCAGGAAGCAGAACAGCGTCAGCCAGATATAGGGTGTGCCGATGATGACCTGGCGCCAGCCGCGGCCGTTGAACCATTGGGAGAGGCGGGTCATGGGTGGGCACCTGCTTCGATCGGCTGTCGGCGTGTGCGGCTACCCCCCTCTGGCCTGCCGGCCATCTCCCCCTCAAGGGGGGAGATTGGCAAGTGGCGTGCACTCTGCCCAAAGTCAGTGTCGAGTGCTGCGCGCTGTGACGGAAGAGGGAGGCTAAGCTGTGCCCCATCCAATCTCCCCCCTTGAGGGGGAGATGCCCGGCAGGGCAGAGGGGGGTGAACCCGGAATGCAGATATTTCCATCCTCCTCACTCCTGCAACAGAATCACGGAAGACGGCTCGAACGACAGCCACACTTTGTCTTCCCATTGCGCGACGCGTTCGCTTTCGGCGGCGCGGCGGGAGTTGACGTTGTTGACGGCGACCACGGTGCCGGTGTCGAGCTTGATGCGGTAAAGCGAATCCTTGCCGAAATAGCCGAGGTCCTCGACCGTTCCCGGGATGGCGTTCATGCCGGCGGGCGGCGGCTCGCGGGTGATGTGGATCTTTTCCGGCCGCACCGCGACCTTGACCGTCTGGCCGGCGCTCATGCCTTCGGGAAGCGGTGCGGTGACGGTGGCGCCGAGCAGGGGCACCTCGACACTCGCCACGCCATTGGCCGTCCTCACCTGGCCCTCATACATATTGATCGAGCCGATGAAGCCGGCAACGAAGCTGGAACTGGGGTATTCGTAAACCTCGGTAGCGGTGCCGATCTGGCGCACGATACCGCGATCCATGACGGCAATGCGGGTGGCGAGCGTCATCGCCTCTTCCTGGTCATGGGTGACAACGACGAAGGTGATGCCGGTCTTGTACTGGATATTGGCGATCTCGAACTGGGTATGCTCGCGCAATTTCTTGTCGAGCGCGCCGAGCGGCTCGTCGAGCAGCAGCAGTTTCGGATGCTTGGCGAGCGAGCGGGCGAGTGCCACGCGCTGGCGTTGGCCGCCGGAAAGCTGGTGGGGCTTGCGGTGGCCGAGGTCGGAGAGCTGCACCAGGCTCAGCATTTCCTTGACCCGGTCCTTGCGTTGGGCGTCGGTCAAGTTGTCGTGTTTCAGGCCATAAGCGACGTTCTTCTCCACAGTCATGTGCGGGAACAGGGCGTAGGACTGGAACATCATGTTGATCGGCCGCTCGTAGGGCGGCACATTGGTCATGTCCTTGCCGTCGATATAGATCTTGCCGGCGGTCGGGGTCTCGAAGCCGGCAAGCATGCGGAGCAGCGTGGTCTTGCCGCAGCCGGAGCCGCCGAGCAGGGCGAAGAGTTCGCCCTTGCCGATATCGATGGAGACATTCTTCACCGCAGGCAGGCCGGCGAAGGTTTTGGTTACATTCTCGATCCTGACAAAGTCAGGCTGCGTGGTCTTGACGGCCTGCTGTTGGGCTTGGTTCATCATATCTCTCTGGTTGGCGGAAATCGGAGTGCCGGGCGATCGCTCAGCCGGATTTCACGTCGGTCCAGACGCGGGTATAGGCGCGTTCCTGTTCTTCGGTCGGCGCCGTCGGCGTGTAGAGACGGCCCATCACTTCCTTGTCTGGATAGACGGCCGGGTTGGACGCGATCTTCTTGTCGATGAAGGGCAGAGCCTTGAGATTGGCATTGGCATAGTTGGTGAGGTTGGTGCACTTGGCGATCACCTCAGGGTCCATCAGGTAGTTGATGAACTTGTGGGCATTGTCGAGATTGGCGGAATCCGACGGGACGGCCCAGAGATCGACCCAGGCAGGCGCCCCGGTCTTCGGCACATAATAGGCGAGGTTGATCTTGACCCCAGCGTCCGCGGCGCGCTTTTGGGCTGTGGCATAGTCACCGGACCAGTCGTTGATGACGCAGAGTTCCTTGTTGGGAATAGCGTTGAGATAGTTCGAATTGTCGAAGGTCTTGATATATTTGCGGATCGGTTTGAACGCCTCGGCGGCAGCCTTGTAGTCGGCTTCGGTTGCGGTGTTCGGGTCCTTGCCGATATATTTCAGCGTCATGAACAGAATGTCGGTGGGGCTGTCGAGCACCGAGATACCGCAATCGGCGAGCTTCGACGCATTTTCCGGCTTGAACAGGACGTCGAGCGACTGCAGGTCGACATTCGGCAGGCGCTGCTTGACCATATCGACATTGAAGGTCATGCCGACCGAGCCCCACATATAGGGCGCGCCGTAGTCGTTGGCGGGGTCCCAGCCCGAAGCAATCTTTAGGATTGCCGGATCGAGATTGGCCCAGTTGGGCAGCTTGGACTTGTCGAGCTTGTGGTAGACCTTGGCCTTGAGCATGTTGGGAATGCCGAGGCCTGACTGGAGGACGACGTCATAGCCGGTCGAGCCGGCCAACATCTTGGCCTGCATTTCCTCGGCTGAGGCATAATTGTCGTAGGTCACGGCAATGCCCGTGGCCTTCTGGAAGTCGTCCAGCGTCGTCTCGCCGATATAATCCGCCCAGTTGTAGACGTTGAGCGTGCCTTCGGCGCGGGCGCGCTTGACGAAGGGTGCCGCGAGCACCGTGCCGCCGATGAGGGTAAGGGCTGTGCGCCTGGTGATTGCCGTCATGATGTCTGTTCCCTGTTATGGTTTTGTCATGATTGATAGAAGTCAATTCTAACCGGAGATGCAAGATGGCGTCCGGCGCCATGCTCGGCTTAGTCTTTTGTTTTGACGCAGGTTCCTGTCGGAAAACCGTGGGACACTTTTCCGGAACCTGCTTACGCCATTTCCCCCCTGATCCATTGCTGGAAGCGATAGACGTCGAATTCCTGCGGCATGAGCCGGCCGTGATCGAATTTTGCGCTTCTGAGACCCCGCTGGTTCATCTCGCAAGCGGCGCCGTCCTGCTCCATGACGAGCGTGGCGAAATCGACCACGTTGGAAAGATTGAATTCGGGATCGCCGAGCGTTTCCGGCAGGAATAGCCATTCGGCCCTGAGTTCTGTGGTCTCGGGTCCGAGCGGCCGCAACGAGACGGCGCGGACATAGTCGACATGGGCGACGATGAACATGGTCGGCAGCATGGTGACGAAGAGCTGGCCCATGTCGCGTTCGGCCTCGGTCAGGCCGAGGAATTCCGGGCCGCAAGTCCCACCATCCATCGACCATGTGCGGGCGCCTTGCTTGAGCGCGTGGCCGTGGTCATCCGTCTCGGGCGTCCAATCGGGCGCCTCGTTGGGTGCCATGTAGCCCTTTGAATAGATCGGTACCATGTCGGAGAGTTCGGGATGGATGCCCGGGCAGTGCAGGCATTCATTGTAATTTTCCCAGAAGACTTTCCAGTTGCAGGCGAGTTCGCGGAGCATGGTGTGACCGGTCACGAGATCTGTCATCGGCCAGTTGTCGAGCGCATGCTCGCCCATATCCGGCACGGCGGCAAAGTCCGGTGGCTCGTCGGCGAGACAGACATATATGAAGCCGTTCCAGACTTTCACATGTGCGGAGAACAGGCCAAAATCTTCCTTGCGGAAATCCGGTGTCATCGAAATGAACGGCGTGCGGATGAGGCGGCCGTCGAGTGCGTAGCTCCACTGGTGATAGGGGCAGGCGATCAGTTTGGAGGCGAGCTGTTTTTCCTCGACCGAGCAGAGTTCCGAGCCGCGATGGCGGCAGGTATTGTGGAAGCAGGAGAGATTGCCGTCGCGGTCCTTGATCAGGATCAGGTTCTGGCCGGCGACGCTGATCCGGCGCATGGTCATTTCCGACAGGCCGTTATCGCGGCCGACATAGACCCAATGCTTCGACCAGATCATCAGTTGTTCGCGGACAAACCAGTCGGGATCGAAATAGGCCTTGGCGGGCAGGGTCTCGGGACAATGATCCAGAAGCGGCGAGGCGGGATGCGGCATGTGCATCTGGTTCATCGGATCGGCTCCCGCTCGTTACCGCATGCCCCGGCGACACGACATCATCCGCACCATCCGCCGGCCGGCAATGCGGCGACGAAAGCGCGTCAGAAGGTCGGCATAGCCCGGCTGCGGCATCGTTCTCGTTCCCTGCCCATCTGGTTCGCAGGCTTCTCCTAAGCGAGATTAGCAGCGTCCGACAGGTTCTGAAATTTAGTTTTTTGCATTTTGACTGAACTGTCAATCAATAAAATTCGAAGCCGACGAAAAATAATTTCTTCCGTTTGCGGGGCGATCATGCGACTTATGATAAGAATTTTTCAACAACCATAAGTCGATGGCAGACACAGAAAAAACCGAGGAAACCCTTCCGCGCAAGGCAAGCCGAGAGGCTCGGCGGCAGCAATTTATCGAAGCGACCATCGCAACGCTGGCCCGTAACGGTTTTGCACGCACGACGTTGACAGAAGTGGCTGCAACTGCAGGGTTGTCGCATGGCCTCGTCATCTTTCATTTCCAGACGAAGGAAAAGCTGCTGATCGAGACGCTGATCTTCCTTGCCAAGGAGTATCGCGACAACTGGACGCAGGCGCTCGCCGCCGCTCCGGATCGGCCGGCGGCGAAGCTCGATGCGCTGGTCAGAGCCGATTTCGTCGAGCACATCTGCAATACCGGGCGGCTGGGCGCCTGGTCGGCGCTCTGGGGCGAGGCGTTGAGCAGGCCGCTTTATGTCGAACATGGCGCGACCTACGATCTCGAATATGCCCAGACGGTCGATCGGGTCTGCGCCGAGATCATCGCCGAAGGCGGCTATCCGCACGACGCGGCGGCGGTTGGACGGGTGGTGCGCGTGTCGCTGGAAGGCCTGTGGTTCGACCTGATGACTTCGCCGCAGCCCTATCCGGTGAAGGAGGCGCTGGCGAGCATGTTCCAGCTCGCCACGGCCTTCTTCCCGAAGCATTTCGACCTCAACGGCGTGATTGCTCAATAATCTTCGTAGCTGCCTCGCGGCGCATCTCAGTGATGGTGGCCGCCTTTGCCGCCATGATAGCCGCCGGGGTGAAGTTTCATTGCATTATCGGGGCGGCTGTATTTTTGCGGAGGGGGAGTCTGACACGCAGAAAGCAGCATGGTCACGACAACTAGAACAATTGTGAGGGCGGGAGAAAAACGCATCGGGTCACCTCCTGTGGCTGCGAATATAAATAGATTTGCAGTCAGTTGGCAACGTGCGAACACGTTGCCCGGAATGATGGTACGATAGCGTCAGCGTCTCACGCCCGGCAGGACGCAGAGCATTTCGTAGAGCAGGTTGGCACCAATGAGCGCCGTATTGCCCGAGGGATCGAAGGGCGGGGAAACTTCGACCAGGTCGCCGCCGACGAGATTGAGGCCGGCGCAGCCACGGATGATTTCCAATGCCTGCCAGGTGGTGAGCCCACCGACTTCGACTGTGCCGGTGCCGGGGGCGAAGGCCGGGTCGAGGCTGTCGATGTCATAGGTGAGATAGACCTTTGTGTCGCCGATCTTGGCGCGGATATCGTCCATCAGCGGCTTTAGCGACTTGTACCAGCAGTCCTCGGCCTGGATCACCGTCCAGCCCTTGCTGCGGCCCCAGTTGAAATCCTCCGGCGAATAGCCGGAGCCGCGCAGGCCGATCTGGAACACCTTGTCGTTGACCAGCAGGCCGTCGTCATAGGCGCGGCGGAAGGGCGTGCCGTGGGCGATCTTTTCGCCGAACATTTCGTCATTGATGTCGGCGTGCGCGTCGACATGGATCAACGCCACCGGGCCGTGCTTTTTGGCAATGGCGCGCAGGATCGGATAGGTCATGGTGTGATCGCCGCCGAGCGACAGCGGGATGACGTCGTGTTTGAGGATGTCGTTATAGGCCGCGGTGATGATGTCGACCGATTTCTTCAGGTCGAACGTGTCAATGGCGACATCGCCGATATCGGAGACCTGGATGCTGTCGAAGGGGGCGGCGCCGGTGGCCATATTGTAGGGCCGGATCATGCAGGATTCCTGACGGATCTGGCGCGGTCCGAGACGGGTGCCGGGGCGATTCGATGTGCCGACATCGAGCGGGATGCCGACGAAGCAAGCGTCGAGACCCTCGGCGGTCGGCTGTGATGGCAGACGCATCATCGTGCCAGGGCCAGCGAAGCGGGGCATGTCGTTGCCGCCGAGCGGCTGGTTGAAGGTGGTCATGGTTGCTGTTCCTCTTCAAAACGGACGTCGAATTTGAGGTTACCCCCCTCTGTCCTGCCGGACATCTCCCCCTCAAGGGGGGAGATTGGCTAGAGGCGCGCTCACCGCCCAAAATAAATGCGAGGCACAGGGCATGCGAGGCGGGAGAGGTGCGGGACGGTGCCCACCCAATCTCCCCCCTTGAGGGGGAGATGCCCGGCAGGGCAGAGGGGGGTAGCCGCATACTCATCCCTTAGCCTTTGCTTCTGCTTCCCTGCGCACCTCTTCGCCGAACACAATCATCGTCGGCTCCGTGCCGCGGCTGGCAGCCTCGACCATGCCGAGCAGATCATCGACGCTACGGGCCGTCGCCGTCTCCCAGCCATAGGCCTCGCCAAGCGTGATGAAATCCGGCGTGTAGAGATCGACACCGAGCGGCGGGATGTTTTTCGAGATCATGTAGGACTTGATCTCGCCATAGCCGAAATTGTTGAGCAGCAGCAGGACCACCGGCAGTTTTGCCTCCTTGGCAGAGGCCAGTTCGGCGATGGAGAATTGCACGCCGCCATCGCCGGCAAGCACGATGACGGGCCGGTCGGGTGCCGCTGCCTTGGCGCCGATCGCGGCAGGAAGACCGTAACCCAATGTGCCATAGCCGGTGGCGGAGTTGAAATAGGTGCCGGGTGCCGCAGCCGTGTAGCCAAGATTGCCGGCATAGACGAGCTGGGTAGAGTCGCCGACGAAGATCACGCCAGGCAGGCGGTCGCGGATGGTTTCGAGCAGGTAGAGGTCGCCGCGCATCGGAGCGGTCAGGTCGCCGCGCGGATCCTTGCGGGCGGCTGCAGCGCGGGCGGCGCCGTCGTGCTTTGCCGTTGTGACGGCTTCGGCGAGTTGGGTGGCAGCGGTGGCGGAATCGCCGACAATGCCGATCTCGGGCGCGATGGTGCGCATCACCTGGGTCGGGTCGATATCGACGCGGATCAGTTTGCCGGGGATGGTGAAGAAGCCGTCCTCGTACATGTCATAATCGGTCGGTCCGAATTCGGTGCCGATCGCCAGCACGACGTCGGCGGCTTCGATCAGCTGTCGGGTTGCGGAGAAGCTGGCGGAGATCGAGACGCCGAGCGGATGACCTGCCGGCAGGATGCCGCGGCCATTGGTGGTCATCGCGACCGGCGCATCGAGCTTTTCGGCCAAGGCGCGGATTTCGGCCGCGGCATGCCTGGCGCCGCCGCCAACGAGGATCACCGGCGCGTTTGCCGCATTCAGCAGTTTGGCAGCTTCTGTGATCTGGGCGCTCGCAGCATCCGGCCGCTGCAGCCGCACCATCTTTTCCGGCACCGGCAGGTGATCGGCTTCGGCGAGCATGACGTTGATCGGCAATTCGATATGCACGGGACGGGGGCGGGCGCTGTCGAAGACGGCAAAGGCGCGGGCGAGAGCCGGGGCCAGTTCCTCCGGCCGGTTGACTGTGTAGCTGAAGGCGGTGATGGTGTTGAGCAATGCCTGCTGGTTCGGCAGTTCGTGCAGCCAGCCTTCGCCGGAGCCCATGCGGCCATGGCTGTTGACGGTCGAGATCACCAGCATCGGGATCGAATCGCCATAGGCCTGCGCCATGGCGGTGGCGATATTGGTCATGCCCGGGCCGGTGATGATGAAGCAGACGCCCGGTCTGCCGGAGACGCGGGCATAGCCGTCGGCCATGAAGCCGGCGCCCTGTTCGTGGCGCGGCGTGATGTGGCGGATCGACGAGCCGGCAAGGCCGCGATAGAGTTCCACCGTATGCACACCCGGAATGCCGAACACGGTGTCGACGCCATAGGCTTCCAGAAGTTTCGTCAGATACATGCCCGTGCTGATCACAGCCCTCTCCCGTCCCGGATTTTCTAATTCTTCAATTGTATAATAAGCCTGGGCCGCAAGCGCCAGCGATTTTTCACTTCTTCGAGGCCAGCGCCGTGACGGCGGTCTTGGTGAGGATGACGGCGATGACGATGATGATCAGGATGACCGAGATCGAGGCGATGGCTGGATCGATATTGTCGCGCAGGCCCATCCACATCATGCGCGGCAGCGTGACGGCATTGACCGAGGTGATGAACAGCGTGACGCCGATTTCCTCCCAGGAGAGAACGAAGGCGAGGAAGAAGGCGGTCAGCAGGCCGAAGCGGATGTTCGGCAGGATGACGCGGAAGATGCGTTGGGAAATGCTGGCGCCGAAGCCGCGGGCGGCGAGATCGATGCGGCGGTCGACCTGCGACAAAGCCACGGTGATCAGGACGACGGCGAAAGGTGCGCTCATCACAGAATGGGCGATGGCGACGCCGAGCGGTGTGTCATAGCCGACCCAGTCATTGACCTTGGAAAGCGAGGTCATGAAGAAATAGATGGTGATCGCCGAAACCACCGGCGGCGCCACCATCGGCATCAGCACAAAGCCGAACAGCAAGCCGGCAAACCATGGCCGGAACATCCAGACGCCGAGGGCGAAGGCGAGCGCCAGAGCTGTTGAAATGACGGCGCTCATGATGCCGATCCGGATGGAGAGCCAGGCAGCCTGCAGCCAGGCGGGGTTGGTGATCAGCGTTTCGTAATGCTTCCACGACCAGTTGCCGTTGGGCATGGAGAGGAAGCGCGTCGGCGTGAAGGATACCGGGATCACGGCGAACAGCGGCAGCAGCATGAAGAGTGCCACGATCGCGGCGAGGACGACGGCAAGGGTGCTGGGTCTATACATGGTCGACATGATCGCACCTCACTTCAACATGCTGGCGGGGCGGGCATAGCGCATCAGGAGCGCCAGCAGTCCACCGACAATGAGCATCATCAGCACGCTGATGGCTGCGCCCAGGCCCCAATCCGGGCTCTGGAAGATGCGCAGGTAGATCAGCTCCGCTGCCATCACCGAGCGGCCGCCGCCGAGGATGGCGGGGGTGATGAAGAAGCCGAGCGAAACGACGAAGACCATGATCGCGGCGCCCAATATGCCGGGTCCGGTCATCGGCAGAAAGACCTGCCAGAAGGTGCGGGTGCGTGTCGAGCCCATGCCGCGGGCGGCGAGCAGGACGCGCTCGTCGAGGCTGCGCATGGACGACGCGATCGGGAAGACGGCGAAGGGGATCAGATAATGCACCATGCCGAGGATGACGCCGAATTCATTGCGCACCAGGGTCAGCGGTTCGGAGATGACGCCGAGCTGGGTCAGCCAAGTGTTGATCAGGCCGCGATTTGATAAGAGCGCCACCCAGCCGAAGGCGCGGGTCAGCACCGAGATCCAGAAGGGGATGAGAATGCAGAGTTCCGCGATCAGCCGCTGCGTTGGCGTGCCGCGCACCCAGATGAGCGCGATCATATAGGCAGCGATGACGGCAAAGACTGTCACGAAGAGGCAGATGCGGAAGGTGCGGACGAAGACAGAGAGCACCAGCGGGTCGGTAACGGCGTTGGCGTAGTTCTGCAGGCCGGGCTGGGGGAGGGTGAAACTCCAGTTGATCACGCCGAGGAAGGGCACGACATAGGCAGCTGCGAGGAAGAGCAGGATCGGCCCGATCAGCAGCGTAGGTTTGAGGTGGTCGCGCATAGTCTCAGCCTTTGATGCTGTATGGAGCCGTTTTTTCTCGCAGCGATCCGGGGCACCCCCCTCTGGCCTGCCGGCCATCTCCCCCTCAAGGGGGGAGATTGGCAAGAGGCGCGACCTCCGCCCCAGATCAGCGTCGAGCGCCGAGCACTCAACGTGTGAGAGGCGGCTGGAGAATGC
>NZ_JBFUFK010000054.1:0-50397 GCF_056403475.1 Rhizobium sp. P2_G9
GTTCTACCCGGTCTATATCTGGTGGCTGGTCGGCAGCGGGGTGGCGGCTTCGTTGTGGACGCTGTTGGCGATGCCGGCTTTCGCGGCCATCGTGCTCCTGGCCCCGCGCTATCCGCTTGTCGCGCGCGCCGGCGTGCCGGTCGTCGGCACGATCGATACCGTGCTGGCGACGAAACTGTTCGGCCCGAGCGCGGCAACGGAATTGTTTTTCGCGCCCTGCATGATGCTGGCCGCCTTGTCCTTTCATGCCGGGGAAAAATGGTGGCAGCGCGGGTTGATCGCCTTCATCTTTGTCGTCTTCGCAGTCAGCCATGGCAGGTTGGGCCTGCCGTTGCATGTCTGGAGCGACGCCGACCTTGCGACGCTTCTCAATCTCAATGCCTTCGCCGTCGCCAGCCTCATGGCCTTCATCGCCCTGCGCTGGCCGGCGGCGCGGCGATGAAATTCTGAACCAGCCTATTTCGCGGCAGGCGAATTAGTTTTATAGACATACCATTATGTCCATCGCAGCAGAGCCATCCGAAACGCGGTCCACACCCGTCAGCCCCAGATTCATCGCCCTCGTCGTCGCCCTCTCCTTCTTCATGCAGCTTCTGGATTCGACCATCGTGGTCACCTCGCTGCCGCAGATGGCGAGGTCGTTCGGTATTCAGCCGGTGGCAATGAGCGTCGGTATCACCGTGTTCATGCTGACGCTTGCCGCCTTCATTCCGGTGTCCGGCTGGCTGGGCGACCGGTTCGGGGCGCGCAATGTCTTCCTGGTGTCGAACGGCATCTTCACCATCGCTTCGCTGTTCTGCGGCCTCTCCGGCACGCTGACCATGTTCATCATTGCCCGCGCCTTCCAGGGGCTCGGCAGCGCGCTGATGAATCCGATCGGCCGCGTCATCGTCATCCGCAGCGCACCGAAATCGGAACTGGTCAGCGCCGTGGCGATGATCACCTGGCCGGTGCTGATCGCACCGGTGCTTGGCCCGGTGATCGGCAGTTTCATCACCACCTATTTCAGCTGGCACTGGAATTTCCTGATCAATGTCCCGATCGGCATTGTCAGTCTGGTCCTCAGTTGGCTGTACATTCCGGACGAGAAGGCGGACAGTGTCGGCCGGCTCGATATCATCGGCTTCATCCTGAGCGCACTCGGCATGACGCTGGTGCTTGCCGGCCTCGAACTGTTTGTCGATGGCGCGGCGGCGGCACCCTATATTGTTCTATCGCTGGTGCTCGGCACTTTGTTTTCGGTGCTTTCCGTGCTGCATTTCCGCAGGGCGAAATCGCCGCTGCTCGATCTCACGACCTTCCGCGTCCAGAGCTTTGCCATTTCCACGCTTTCGGCCGGCACGGCGCTGCGCCTGTCGATCAATGCGACGCCATTCCTGATCCCGCTGCTGTTCCAGGTCGGCTTCGGCATGAAGCCGATCGAGACCGGCGTCTATGTGCTGGTCTATTTCGCCGGCAATCTGGCGATGAAGACGGTGACGACGCCGGTGCTGCGGTATTTCGGGTTCCGCAATGTGCTGACGGTCAACGGCATGATCGCCACCGGCATGATCGCGGCCTGCGCCGTGTTGTCGCCGTCGACGCCGACGCTGATCACCTATGCGCTGCTGTTCATGGCCGGGCTGTCGCGCTCGATGCAGTTCACGGCGCTGACGACGATCGGCTTTGCCGATGTGCCGCATAGCCAGCAGAGTTCAGCCTCGACGCTGTCAAGCATGTTGCAGCAGGTTTCCATGCTGCTCGGCGTCGCCGTCGCCGCGGCTGTGCTCAATATCTCACGCATGGCCCATGGCCATGCGACGCTGACGCTTGTCGATTTCCGCTGGGCCTTCGCCATTGTCGGCGGGATCGGTATTGTTGCCTCGCTACGCTTCCTCACCCTGCCGCGCGATGCCGGCGCGGAAGTGTCGGGGCATCGGCGCTTTGCCCGGTCAGGCTGAGACTTCGGCGATCGCCTGGCGCACGAAGGCCGGCGATTGCGCCGTCGCCTGGGCGCAGGTCGTGGCATTCAACTGGCCGACGCGGATCGAATAGCCGCCACGCGCATTGGCGACGGCGAACATCGACTCATCCGTCAGGTCGTCGCCGAGCGCCAGCGGTAGCCGATCGGTGAACGGGGCTTCGCTGAGAAAACGCTCCAGCGCATCGCCCTTACTGGCGCGCGCCGGTCGCAGTTCATAGACGAATTTGCCGATCTGCAACGCCCAATGCGGGCCGGCGGCATGGGCATAATCATGCATTCGCTGGCCGAGCCGCTCCTCGAATTGCGGCGCCAGCCGATAGTGCGCGGCGACGGCGCCGCCCTTGTCCTCGATCAGCACGCCGGGCATGCTTTCCGCCTCGCGCATGAGCGCAAGCTTGAGCGCGGTGAACTCCGGCGATGGCGGCGCATGCAGTTCATATCCGTCTGGACCACGCATCTCCGCGCCGTGCAGGCCAGCAATGGGGAAACGGAACGGTTGGAACAGTTGATCGGCATAGTCCAGCGCGCGGCCGGTGACCAGCGCGACGGCGCCGCCGAGCTTTTGTGACAGCCGATCGATCTGGGCAGGCAGGGTTTCCGGCACGACGATACTGTCGGGCGTCGCCGCCAGGTCCAGAAGCGTGCCGTCAATATCGAGGAACACCGCCCATTGGCCGGGCTGTTCGAGCGCGCGTTGCAGCGCCCGCTTGGTTGTATGATCGCTGCCGACTTCGACTGTCGCGCTATTGCCTGTCTCGACTGCCACGATTTTCGCCTCCAGTGACCGGTAATGAAACGCGCCCATGAAAGCGATGGTTCCTGCGCACGGCGCGGAACAGGCGAGGCGTGGCGCGCGTTTTCATCCGGGCGCCGGCGCTCGTGATCCGGCGAGAAGGAGCTCCCATGGCAAAAGCCAATGCTGCAAAGAAATCCGATGCGAAGAGCGGCGTGCCGCTGACGCATGGCGCCGCCGATCTGCCTTCCGTAACCGTCGATGATTATAATATCGAGTTGCGCGACAAGGACGGCTTCATCGGCGACAAGGCCAGCAAATCCGCCTTCCAAGCAAGGATCGACGAATGGCGCAAGCGGGTGAAGGCCGGCGGGGAAGATCCAATGGGCGACACACCGACACATGAACTGTCCAAGAAGCAGATCGACGCCATCATGAATGGTTCCGACAAGGAGGCGTCGGCGCTGATCATCACGGCTCTGGACGACTACGCCAGGGATCTCGCAAAAGTGCTGTCGCGCTACCTTGCCCGCGAAGACTGGAAGAAGACAGAGAAGATTGCGGTTGGCGGCGGCCTGAAGGAAAGCGCCGTCGGCGAAATGGCGATTGCCCGTGCCATGGTGCTGCTCAAGGCAGAGGGGCACAAGATCGAGCTCGTGCCGATCGCGCATCACCCCGACGATGCCGGCCTGATTGGCGCTACGCATCTCATGCCGTCCTGGATGTTGAAGGGCCACCAAGCCATCCTTGCCGTCGACATCGGCGGCACCAATATCCGGGCTGGTATCGTCAAGCTCGACATTGACGAGAGGCCTGATCTTTCCAAGGCCAGCGTCTGGAAGTCCGAAATCTGGCGGCACGCGGACGATTCGCCCAAGCGTGGCGCGACGATCGAGCGCCTTTGCGAGATGATCCGCAAGCTCGTCGCCAAGGCAGAAAAAGCCGATATCGTGCCGGCGCCGGTGATCGGCGTCGCCTGCCCCGGCATCATCAAGCCGGACGGCTCGATCGATCGCGGTGGGCAGAACCTGCCCGGAGGCAATTGGGAGAGCGAGCATTTCAACCTGCCCGACGCGCTGACAAAGGGAATTCCTGATATTGCCGGCGAGCCGACCTTCGTCATCATGCACAACGATGCGGTGGTGCAGGGCCTGTCGCAGGTGCCCTTCATGCAGGATGTAAAGAGCTGGGGCGTGGTGACGATCGGGACGGGACTTGGAAATGCGCATTATACGAACAAGGGAGAGCGGAAGAAGGAGTAGCCGCAAGCTGTGCTACTCGGAAATTCCTTCACCGTCAGTCATGGCCTCATCGATGCGCCAAACAGGGAGTTCCTTAGTTCGCTCTCCTCAACTCACCTTTCAATATCGCGGAAAAGCGCGGATCGAAAGCACGACTGATTGGCTCGGCTGCGGCCCCCAGCGCCACCGACCAGGGGTCGGTCATGCCGAGTTGCAGGCGGGGCAGCGTCCGCTCGCGGCGCTCGGCATTGGACGGCAGCAGCGGCGCGATGGCCGCAATCAGCCGGCGCGCCAGTGGCGCCGGCGTGCCGCCGCAGAGTACGACCGTCTGCGGATCGAACACGGTTTCGATCATATGCACGCTCCAGCGCAGGTCAGTAGCCGCCTCGGTGATCCAGGCTTCCAGCCGAGGATCGTCGCGTTCGACCAGGAGCGATAGTTTGTCGCCGATCTGCGGATCGGCCGGATCGAGCGCGAGCTGCTGGTAGAGCGAAGCAAGCGAGGCACGGTGTTCGAGCGGCGTGGCGCCAGCCCCGGGCGACATCAGCGCCATGCCGATTTCGCCGGCATTGCCGTTGGCGCCGCGATAAAGCTCGCCACCGAGGATCAGGCCCGCGCCGATGCCGAAACCGAGATAGAGGCAGACGACGTGATCGAGGCCGTGGGCGGCACCGAGCATGCGTTCGGCCGTGGCGCAGGCGGCGGCGTCATTCTGCAGGTTGACGACGAGGCCGGTGCCGGCGGAGAGCGTCTGCACCAGCGGGAATTTCTGCCAGGCCGCCATCATCCAGGGATCGTCGTCGACGGCGTCCAGCCCGAACGGGCCGGGCATGGCAGCCCCCAGGCCCACCAGCCGCTCTTCCGATTGCGTCGACATGGCCGCCAGTTCGGCGCGGACATGGCCGATCTGGTCGAGAATGACGCGCACGCCATCCGATGGCCCGCTCAGCGGCAGGTTGGCTTCCGCCCGTGCAAGCACATTGCCGACGAGGTCGACGGCGATGGYGCGGGTCACGTAGCGGTCGATCTGCAGGCCGATGGCGAAGGCGCCCTCCGGAACAAGCCTATAGGGTGTAGAGGGCTGCCCCCTGCCCTTGCGGATCGTCTCGCCCGAAGTCACCAGCCCGTCGTGTTCTAGCTCTTCGATGATGTTGGAAACCGTCTGCTTGGTCAGCATGGTGGCGCGCGCCAGGTCGGCACGCGAGAGCGCACCGTTGACCCTGAGCGCGTCAATCATGACGCGCCGGTTATGGGCGCTTGTGCCTTCGTGATTGGTGCCGCTCTTGGCGCGGATCGGTCGGATGTCATTCATGCGCGATTACCTCTTGACAGCAATAGAATATTGAACAAGAAATAAGTCAAGACATTTGACTTAATAGGAACCAGAGAGTTCCGAGGGAACCATCACCGGCCCGAAGGGCCTGGACAGAATTGGCAGCGGCCAGCCGCTGCTTCCGAGACCGGGACAGGCGTAAAGCGCGCCGCCACGGACATGCTGACGCTCAAACTGGAGGCAAGAATGTTGAAATCGTTTAATAAACTTCTGCTGGGTGCTGCGCTCGCGAGCGCTGCCTTCGCATCGCCGGCCTGGTCGGCCACCAAGATCAACGCCCTGTTCATGGCCCAGGCTGCCTATAGCGAAGCCGATGTGCGCGCCATGACCGCCGAATTCCAGAAGGCCAATCCGGACATCGAGGTCAATCTCGAATTCGTGCCGTATGAAGGCCTGCACGACAAGACGGTGCTGGCCCAGGGCGCCGGCTCCGGCTATGACGTCGTGCTCTTCGACGTCATCTGGCCGGCCGAATATGCCACCAACAAGGTGCTGGTCGACGTCTCCGACAAGATCACGCCCGAGATGAAGAAGGGCGTCCTTCCCGGCGCCTGGACGACGTCGGTGTATGACGGCAAGTATTACGGCCTGCCTTGGATCCTCGACACCAAGTACCTGTTCTACAACAAGGACATGCTGGCCAAGGCCGGCATCAAGGAACCGCCGAAGACCTGGGAAGAGCTCAACGCCGATGCCAAGATCATCAAGGACAAAGGCATCGTCAAGCAGCCGATCGCCTGGAGCTGGTCGCAGGCGGAAGCGGCGATCTGCGACTACACCACGCTGGTCAGCGCCTATGGCGGCGAGTTCCTCAAGGACGGCAAGCCGGTGTTCCAGAGCGGCGGCGGGCTGGATGCGCTGAAATACATGGTCGACAGCTACAAGTCGGGGCTGACCAATCCGAACTCCAAGGAATTCCTGGAAGAAGATGTCCGCAAGGTGTTCGAGAACGGCGACGCCGCCTTCGCACTGAACTGGACTTATATGTACGCGATGGCCAACAATCCCAAGGACAGCAAGGTGGCCGGCAAGGTTGGCGTCGTGCCGGCTCCGGGTGTCGATGGCAAGTCCCAGGTGTCGGCCGTCAACGGCTCGATGGGCCTCGGCATCACCGCCGTCAGCCAGCACAAGGACGAAGCCTGGAAATATATCGAGTTCATGACCTCGCAGAAGGTGCAGAACGCCTATGCCAAGCTCAGCCTGCCGATCTGGGCCTCTTCCTATGACGATCCGGCTGTGACCAAGGGCCAGGAAGACCTGGTCGCCACGGCCAAGCTGGGTCTGGCCGCCATGTATGCCCGCCCGACGACGCCGAAATACCAGGAACTTTCGACCGCGCTGCAGCAGGCGATCCAGGAAGCATTGCTCGGGCAGGCTTCGCCCGAGGATGCGCTGAAGACGGCCGCGGAGAATAGCGGGCTCTGATATAGGTGGCAGATCGGAGCTTTTGCCCCTCACCCCAACCCTCTCCCCGCTTGCCCGGAGAGGGACGTCAGAGGCGCCGACAGTGCCACACACCCCTTCTCCCCGTCGCCACGGGGAGAAGGGGTCGCCCTTCGATAAACTCAGGAGGCCGGATGAGGGCAGGTCACAGCCTCTCCGATATAGTTTGTCGCCGCCGACCACATCATCAAACTAGGAACCATTCATGTCCGGCACCTGGCTCACGACGCGCGCCTGGCTTCTGATGCTGCCGCTTCTGGTCGTCATGCTTGCCGTGATCGGCTGGCCGCTTTACGACACCATTCGCCTCTCCTTCACCGACGCCCGGCTTGTCGGCACCGGCGGCGACTATGTCGGCACCGCCAATTACGTCAAGAATCTTTCCGGATCGAATTTCCAGCGCGCGCTGGTCACCACGACCTGGTTTGCCGTCGTCTCGGTGGCGCTTGAAATGGTGATCGGCGTGCTTGCCGCCCTGCTGCTCAACCAGAATTTCCATGGCCGCGGCGTGCTGCGGGCGCTGTTGATCCTGCCCTGGGCGCTGCCGACCGTCGTCAATGCCACGCTCTGGCGGCTGATCTACAATCCCGAATATGGCGCGCTGAATGCGGCGCTGACGCAACTCGGCCTGATCGATGAATATCGCTCATGGCTCGGCGAGCCGGGTTCGGCGCTGGCTGCGCTGATCATCGCCGATTGCTGGAAGAACTTTCCGCTGGTGGCGCTGATCGCGCTCGCCGCCCTGCAGGCCGTGCCGCGCGATATCACCGCCGCCTCGCTGGTCGATGGCGCCGGGCCGTTCTCGCGCTTCCGCTTCGTCATCCTGCCCTATCTCGCGGGACCGCTGATGGTGGCGCTGGTCTTGCGCACGATCGAGGCCTTCAAGGTGTTCGACATCATCTGGGTGATGACGCGCGGCGGGCCGGCCAATACGACGCGGACGCTGTCGATCCTTGTCTATCAGGAAGCCTTCTCCTTCCAGCGTGCCGGATCGGGTGCGTCGCTGGCGTTGATTGTCACGCTGCTGGTGACGCTGCTGGCGCTCGCCTATGGCGCGCTCGTGCGCAAGACCGCGGGGAGTGCCGCCTGATGGAACGCCGCAATCCCGTTTTCACCGTCTTCGTCTATATCTCCGCGATCCTGCTTGCCGCGGTCATCCTGGCGCCGCTCGCCTGGCTGTTCATCATGAGCATTTCGCCGGCCGCGGAACTGTTTGCCAAGCCGCTGCACTGGTGGCCGGATGCGGTCGATTTCTCCCGCTACGAGCAATTGTTGACGGTGGCCGAGAACAGCGCCGGCGCGGCCTTCCTCGCCGCCTTGCGCAACAGCGTCGAGGTGGCCGGCATGGCGACCATTGCCGCTATCGTGCTTGCCATTCCCGCCGGATGGGCGGTGTCGCGCACGCCGTCGGTCGGCTGGTCGCTGTCGATGGTGATCGCCACCTACATGCTGCCGCCGGTGGCGCTGGCCGTGCCGCTCTATATGAGCCTCGCCTATTTCGGCCTGCTCAACAATGTCTTCGGCCTGGCGCTGGTCTATCTGACGATCCTCGCGCCCTTCACCACCTGGCTGATGAAATCCGGCTTCGATTCCATGCCGCGCGAGATCGAATCCGCGGCGATGATCGATGGGGCCAATCTGTTGCAGACATGGCGAATCCTGACGCTGCCGCTGGCAGCACCTGTTGTCGCGACATCGGCTCTGTTCGCCTTCCTGCTCGCCTGGGACGAATTCTTCTATGCCCTGCTCTTCACCTCTAATGAGCAGGCGAAGACGCTACCGGTCGAGATCGCCGATCTCGCCGGCGGTCGCGTCTCCGACTATGGCCTGATCGCCACGGCCGGCGTGCTGGCGGCATTGCCGCCGGTGCTGGTCGGGCTGTTTACCCAGCGCGCCCTGATTTCCGGGCTCACCAGCGGCGGCGTCAAGGGATGACAATGACACCGGGAAAAACACGGCCGCTGGCCGTCATCGGCAATCTCAATGTCGACCTGATCATCGGGCCGGTCACGCCTTGGCCGAAAGCCGGCACAGAGATCAATGTCGACCATGACGAGTTGCGCGTCGGCGGCCAGGCCGGCAATTCGGCACTGGCCTGGGAAGGATTGGGTGTCGACTATGCGCTGGCCGCCAATGTCGGCGACGACCAGTTCGGCCGCTGGCTGGCGGAGCGTTTTGGCGCACATGGCGCGACCCTGCCGGTCAGCCCGGAAAAGACGACGCTGTCCGTCGGCATCACCCATCCGGACGGAGAGCGGACCTTCTTCACCACACGCGGCCACCTGCCCCGCATGAGCCTTGCGGATGTCTTTGCCGTCCTCGATGGCGAACAGTTGGCTGGTGGGTACGCGCTGCTGACAGCCGGCTTCCTCACCGACGACCTGACACAGGATTACTCCACCTTGTTCGACTGGGCCGACAGGCACGGTATCAGCGTCGCGCTCGACACCGGCTGGCCGCTCGATGGCTGGACGGAAGCCAATTGCGAAGCGACTCGCCAATGGCTGTCGCGATCGCGCATCGCGCTGTTCAACGAGATTGAAACGACGACCCTGGCTGGTCTCGCCGATCCGGTCGAAGCAGCGCGGGAACTGCGCTCCCATATGCCGGATGGCTCCGTCTTCGTCGTCAAGCGCGGACCAGAGGGAGCAATCGCTATCGATGTCGGCGGCAATGTCGTCTCCGCGACCGCGCCGCCCGTGAATGTCGTCGACACGATCGGCGCCGGCGATGTCTTCAACGCGGCCTTCCTTGCTGCGCTGGCCGAGGGCAAACCGCTCGACGCCTGCCTCGAAGCCGGTACCACCGTCGCCTCGCGCGCCATATCCACCCTTCCCCGCAGCTATGGCGGACCACTTACCGAGGAAATGCGATGAGCACGCTCGAAATCATCGATGTCCGCAAGCGCTACGCCGCTGTCGACACCCTCAAAGGCATCAACATTTCACTCGCCGATGGCGAATTTCTGGTGCTGTTGGGCGCCTCGGGCAGTGGCAAGTCGACGCTGCTCAACATCATTGCCGGCCTCGCCGAGGCCAATTCCGGCGATGTCAGGATCGGTGGCCGCTCGGTGCTCAGCGTGCATCCCAAGGACCGCGACATCGCCATGGTGTTCCAGTCCTATGCGCTTTATCCGAACCTCAACGTGCACAGGAATATCGGCTTCGGGCTGGAAATGCGCAAAGTACCGCTCGCCGAACGCGACAAGGCGGTGCGCGAAGCGGCGAAACTGCTGCAGATCGAAAATCTGCTCGAGCGCAAGCCGAGCCAGCTTTCCGGCGGCCAGCGGCAGCGCGTGGCAATCGGCCGGGCACTGGTGCGCAAGCCGGAAGTGTTTCTCTTCGACGAGCCGTTGTCGAATCTCGATGCCAAGCTTCGTATGGAGATGCGCGGCGAGCTCAAGCGCCTGCACCAGATGCTGAAGACGACGATCGTCTATGTCACGCATGACCAGATCGAGGCGATGACGCTCGCCACCCGCATTGCTGTCATGAAGGACGGCCGGATCGAACAGCTTGGCACGCCGGAAGAAATCTACAATCAGCCGGCCACGCTCTATGTCGCTACCTTCGTCGGCGCGCCGCCGATGAACCTGCTCAAGGCCAAGGTGTCAGGTGGATTGCTTGTGCTGCAGGGCGGCGAAGGGTCGCTGCCCCTGCCTGCAAGTATTGCGGCAAAGGTCGCGGAAGGCCGGTCGGTCGTCGTCGGGTTGCGGCCGGAAAGCTTCCGGCGGGATGACGAGGCGGCACTATCGATTGCCGCGCGGGTGGAAGTCGCCGAACTCACGGGTCCGGAGCTGATCGTGACCGCAATCGCGGGCGGCGAGCGCATTCTGGCAGCACTGCCGCCGCGGACGCGCGTCAACCCCGGCGAGACGCTGAGGCTCGGCTTCGATGCTGAAGCGATGCATCTCTTCGATGCCGGCAGCGGCCAGCGGCTGGCGGGTTGAGGTTCAGGCACGCTGCGCCGTCGACTGCCGCACGACCAGCTTCGGCTGGAAAGTCGTGCGCTCGCCGTTCGGCGGCATTTTGCGGCCGATTTCATCAAGCAGCGCCGTGATCGAGGTCTGGGCCATTTCCAGCACCGGTGCTGCAACCACGGTGGGTGGCGGGTTCATGATCTGGGCGAAGTCGAAATCGTCGATGCCGATCACGGAAATGTCCTGCGGCACGCGAAGCCTGAGCTCCGAAAGCGCGTTCAACGCGCCGAGCATCATCATGTTGGACAGGGCAAAAATCGCCGTCGGCGGGTTCGGCTCGCGCATCCGCCGCGCAATGCTGTCATGCGCCGTTGCCTGGTCGAAACGACCGGTGACGAGCAGGCTTTGATCGACCGGCAGGCCATGGGCTGTGTGGGCGTCGAGATAGCCCTGCAGGCGATCCTCGCCGGTGGCGATATTGCTGCGGCCGGTCGTCGCGGCAATGCGGGTGTGGCCGAGGCCGATCAGGTGCTCGGTGGCGATGCGGCCGGCGGCGACGTTGTCGAGCTTGACGACATCATAGGGAAGACCGTCGACAAAGCTGTCGAGCAGGATTGTCGGCACATGGATCTGCTTAATGATCCGCCCGCCATGTTCGGCGTCGGAACGGGTCGGGATGATGATCAACCCCTCGACCCGCTGCATGCGCATCATCCTGAGAATCTGTCGTTCGCGATCGAAATCCTCGCTGGTTGAGTAGACCGCGGCCATATAGCCGGCGTTCAGGCAGGCGGACTCGACCACCTTGGCAACCTTGGCGAAATGCGGATTGGTAATGTCGGGCAGGATCAGGCCAATCAGCCGCGACTGCCCCATTCTGAGGCTGCGCGCGCCGCCATGCGGCACATAGCCGATCTCGCGCACGGCCGCCTCGACTTTGGCGATAACCTCTTCGCTGACCGGTGCCGAGCGGCTGAGCGCCACCGACGCGGTCGACACCGCAACCCCTGCCCGCTTTGCCACATCCTTGATGGTGGCCATTCCCCCTCCGACTGTTTTTAATTACGCCCTCTTGCCAAACAGGGCTGTCTTTGCTGTTATACGAAACGTTTCGACTTGGCAAATTGACGTCGCGGGATTTGGGGAGGACCAGACCGCGATTTTTTGAGACCCGAACACGAAACGTTTCGACAATTCGAATGAATGGAAACGCGCCGGCAGAGGCGCATGGGAGGATGATATGCAGGATATTTCGCGGCGCACGCTGCTGGCTACATCTGCGGCTGCGCTCGTCGGCGCCGGCGTCGGACGTGCCTTTGCGCAATCCGATCTCTCGGCGACACTGAAAGTGCAGGGTTTCGGTGGCGACGCCGAAATGGCGGCGATGACCAATGCCATTGCCCGCTTCAACAAAAAATACCCCAACGTCAAGGTCGAACTGGCCGTCGACCCGATCTCGACCGGCTGGGGCGACTATGTGACGAAGGTGTTCGCGCAGTTCAATTCCGGGCAGCAGGCGGATGTCTACGGCACGGCGATCGAGACTTTTCGCGCTTTCTCGTCGCGCGGGATCTGGTTGCCGCTTAATGATTTCGTCAAGGCCAATTCGGGCTTTTCCGATTTCGCGCCGAGCCTGTTCGACCAGGCGAGCTATAAGGGCCAGATCAACTATATTCCGATCGGCTGGAACAACATCATGATCAACTACAATCGTGATCTGTTCGACAAGGCCGGCGTCAAATATCCCAAGGACGGCAAGTGGACCTGGGACGAGTTCCGCGGCGTGGCCAAGAAGCTGACCGTCAAGGACAATTCCGGCAATGTCAGCCAGTTCGGCTATGAAGTGCCGAACCAGAATTTCTTCATCCAGCCGTGGTTCCTGTCCAACGATACCAGCACGCTCAATGCCGACTGGACCGCGTCCAACATGCTCGATCCCAAGGTCTCGGAGAGCCTGCAGTTCCTCTACGACCTTATCCATGTCGATGGCGTGTCGCCGATCCCAGGCAAGGATACAATGGACAACCAGTTCATGGCCGGCCAGGTTGCGATGATCAGCCGCGGCCACTGGATCATCCAGAGCGCCAAGACCAACAAGGTCAACATGGACATTGCGATCCCGCCGAGCAAGCTGTCGGACACGACCGTGATCGGCTTCGGCGGTTATGCCGTGGCCAAGACGACGCAGAATGCCGACCTTGCCAAGGCGCTGGTGCTGGAAATGACCAGTGCTGAGACGCAGAAGGAAGAAGGCGAAAAGGGTGGCGGCGTGCCTGGCCGCAAGTCGGCCGCGGAAACACCCGGTTTCCTCGCTTTCCCGCCGAGTGCCGCACTCTATTACCAGACCCTGCCGCACACCAAGGCAGTGCCGTCGCCAGCGAACTTTCAGGAAGTCGAGAAGATCTTCATCCGATACTACACGGCGATGATGGCCGGCGAAGTGTCGATCGCCGATGGCGTCAAGCAGTGCGATGGCGAACTCAACGCATCCTTCGCCCGGCTGAAGAAGCAGCAGGGTGGCTGATCGTTTCCTCCCCCGGCGTCGCGTTCGGAATGCGGTGCCATGATGGCACGCGGTGTTCCGGATGCGGCGCGCGACCGGGGCTTACCCCCCTCTCGCCTGCCGGCCATCTCCCCCTCAAGGGGGGAGATTGGCAAGAGGCACGACCTCCGCCCCAAGCCAACGTCGAGTGCCGAGCACGCAGTGTTCGAGAGGTGCCGGGACAATGCCGCTCCCAATCTCCCCCCTTGAGGGGGAGATGGCCGGCAGGCCAGAGGGGGGTGCGACGACCACGATCGCAATGCGAATTATTCAAGTGATGCCATGACCACCATCGCCGAACGACGCCCATCCTCCCAGCTTGCCCGCGCGCAGGCCATGACCGGTTATCTGTTCGTGCTGCCGACGTCGGTGCTTTATCTCACCTTCGTCATTGCGCCGGTGATTGTCACGACGATCCTTGCCTTTGCCTATTACGATCCGATGATGGGCTCGCAATGGGTGGGCTTCGACAATTTCACCCGTTTCTTCACCGAGGCGCGGTCGCTGCAGATTCTATGGAACACGTTGCGCTTTGCCTTCTTTGCCGTGACTTTCAACGTCGCGATCGGGCTACTCCTGGCGCTGGCGCTCAATCGCACCATGCCAGGCTGGTTGCTCTATTTCTTCCGGCTGGCTTTCTTCCTGCCCGTCATTATCGCCGCTGCCTTCGTCTCGATCGTCTGGACTTTTTTCTACAGCGACGATCTCGGCGTCATCAATTACTACCTGCGGCTCATGGGCCTGCCCGCAGTGCGCTGGCTCACCGATGCGCATCAGGCAATGACCTCGATCATCATCATGGATGTCTGGAAGAATACCGGATTCTTCATGGTCATCTTCATCGCCGCTCTTCAGGGCGTGCCGAAGAATATCCTTGAGGCCTCCGTGATGGACGGCACGCCGGCTTGGCGGCAGTTCTTCCGCATTATCCTGCCTTATATCTCGCCGGTGGTGTTCTTCTGCATCGTCTATGCCTCGATCGGCGCGCTGCAGGTGTTCGAATCCATCATCATTCTGACCCAGGGCGGGCCGGGTGACGCGACGCGATCGCTCTCCATCGAGATCGTCGAGGAAGGCTTCGGCTCGTTCCAGCTCGGCTATGCCGCTTCGATCTCGGTGGTAATGACGGTGATCATTCTGGTCATCACCGCTATCCAGCAGATCCTGTCGCGCAAATGGGTGCAGCAATGAACGACATGATGCAGACGCGCGCGGCGAAACGCTGGGTCGACTGGTCGATCATCGCCGTCATGGTGCTGCTGGCGATCTGCATGCTGCTGCCCTTTCTGTGGCTGTTTTCCATGTCGTTCCGGCCGGTCTCGGACGCCTATAAGATGCCGCCCAGCTTCTTGCCGGCGAATTTCAACGTCACCAACTATCAGCAGGTTCTGGCCTCGCGCGTGCCCTTCCTGCAGATCTATCTCAACTCGGTGGAGATCGCCGTGATCGTCACCATCGGTCAGATGATCACCTGCACGCTCGCCGCCTTCGCCTTTGCCCGGCTGAATTTCCGCGGCCGCGATACGCTGTTCTTCATCCTGCTCGTCGGGCTGATGTTTCCGGCGCAGGTGACGATCCTGCCGATCTATCTCGGCTATGCGCATCTCGGCCTGCTCGACAAGCCGATCGGGCTGGCGCTGATGTATCTCACCTCCTCCTTCGGCGTCTTCCTGGTGCGGCAGTTCATGCTGAGCCAGCCGAAGGCGCTGGAAGAAGCCGCGCTGATGGATGGCGCCGGCTACTTCAAGATCTTCTGGCGCATCTCGCTGCCACAGCTTCGCCCGGCCCTCTCCGCACTCGGCATCATCACCTTTACCCAGACCTGGAACTATTATTTCCAGGCCAAGGTCCTGCTCAGCTCAGACACCTCGCTGACCCTGCCGCTCGCCATGGATATGCTGCGCGGCTACATGGCGCGCGGCAATCTCTCCGTGGTCATGGCGGCGATGAGCATGTCGGTGCTGCCTGTCGTCCTTCTCTTCCTCATCGCCCAGAAATTCGTGATCGAAGGCATCACGATGAGCGGCATCAAGAACTAGTCATCAGAACAGGAATACCTCAATGTGGGATGATCTCGCCTCCATCGACCCTCGTTTTGCCTATAAGGGCGCACGCACGCATTACCTCGCCTTCCCGCTCGGTGGTGTCGGCTCCGGTGGTTTCTCAGTTTCGGGAAGTGGCCGGCTGATCGACTGGTCGATCCGCAACCGGCCGGCGCTACAGGGCTATAATGGCTATTCGCACTTTGCCATCAAGGCGGAGAAGGCCGGCAAGCTCGTCGATGCGCGCGTGCTCAATGGTCCCTATGATCTGAACCCGTCCGGCGCGCCGGGCATCCGGAAGAATGCGATGTTCGACGGCTTCGGCCATGGCGCCAATCGCCAGACGATGGTCGGCGTTCCGCATTTCCGCGAGGTCGATTTCTACGGCCGTTTCCCGACCGCCGATCTCCTCTTCAAGGACGACCGGTTTCCGGGCGGCGTGCGGCTGACGGCGCTCAGCCCGTTCATTCCGCATAATGACCGCGACTCCTCCATGCCGGTCGCCATGTTCGAATGGGAGATCGTCAACGATACGCCGGACGAGCTGACCTATACGCTCGCCGGCACGCTGGGCAATTACGGCGCCAATAGCGGCGAACACATGTTCAGCCAGAAGGACGGCATCAGCAGCCTGCATCTGACATCGACGGACAAGGCCCTGCCGCTGACCCAGCGCGGCGACCTGACCATCGCCACCGATGCCGAGGCCGTCGAGCATACAGACCATCATTTCCGCGGCCAATGGTTCGACGACCTGGCCGTCTACTGGAAGGAATTCGCCCGGCCCGGCGCACTGCCCACGCGTCATTACGACCAGCCACGCGCCTCCAAACATATGGGCGAACAGCCGGAGCACGGCACGATCGGCGCGCGTTTCACCATTCCCGCCGGCGGCCGCAAGACGGTTCGTTTCGTCATTTCCTGGAATTTCCCGAACGGCGATATCTACTGGGCGTTCCGTGACAAGCCGGATGGCGCAATCCCGGACAAGCAGACCCCGAGCTGGAAGAATTACTATGCGACGCAATGGGCGGATTCGACCGCCAGCGCGACCGATGCGCTGAAGCGCTGGGACGAATTGCAGTCCGCCACCAACGCCTTCCGCGACGGCCTGTTCGGCACGACGCTGCCCTCTGAAGTCATCGACGCGGCAAGCTCGACGCTGGCGCTGCTGCGCACTGCCACCTGCATCCGTCTCGAGGGCGGCGAGCTCTGGGCCTGGGAGGGCCAGCATAAGAGCGATGGCTCCTGCGAAGGTACCTGCACCCATGTCTGGAACTATCAGCAGGCGGTATCGCATCTTTTTCCGGCGATCGAGCGGACGCTGCGCGAGACCGAATTTACCTATAACCAGCTGCCGAACGGCGGCCTGACCTTCCGCCAGAAACTGCCGCTCGGCAATGGCTTCGACATTATCGGCCCCTGCGCCGACGGCCATTTCGGCGCCATCATCAAGACCTACCGCGACTGGAAATTTTCGGGCAATCCCGACTGGCTGAAGCGCTACTGGCCAAACGTCAAGCGCGCCATGGAATATGCCTGGTCGCCGGAAAATCCCGACCGCTGGGATCCGAAAGCGTCAGGTATTCTCTCCGGCCGCCAGCACCAGACGCTCGATATGGAACTGTTCGAACCGAATAGCTGGCTGGCCTCGATGTATGTCGCTGCCCTGCTCGGCTTCTCGGAAATGGCGGCCGCACTCGGCGAAACCGCGCTCTCTGAAAAGACCGGCAAGATGGGCAAAGCGGGTGCCGATTACATCAACACCGAACTCTATAACGGCCGCTGGTTCATCCAGAAAATCGACCTTTCCGACAAGGGCGTCCTGACACCCTTCGACGTTGGCCGCAAGGCGGGCGTGCTCGCCGATGGTTTCATGGAAACCTACTGGTCCGACGAGTTCCAGGAGCTCAAATACCAGATGGGTGAAGGCTGTATTTCAGACCAGATTCTTGGCCAATGGCATGCCGAAGTGGCCGGCATCGGCGGCTTCCTCGACAAGGCCAAGGTCGAGACGGCGCTGAAATCCGTGCACGACAACAATTTCCGCTCCTCGCTTGCCGACCACTTCAACCCCTGCCGCAACTATGCCTATGAGGACGAAGCCGGCCTGCTGATCGCCACCTATCCCCAAGGCATCCGCCAGCCGATGGTCGCCGCACCCTATGCCGAGGAAGTCTGGACCGGCGTCGAATATATGTCGGCCTCGCATATGATCATGCATGGCCTGATCGAAGAGGGCCTGGATGTCGTCCGCGGCGCCCGCGACCGGCATGACGGCGCGCGCCGCAATCCGTGGAACGATATCGAATGCGGTTCCTATTACGCTCGCTCCATGTCGGCCTGGCAGTTGGTCAATGCCTTCTCCGGTCTCAATGCCGATTTCGTCAAGGGGACGCTCAGCTTCGTGCCGAAGGCTTCTGGTGACTACAAGCTCTTCTGGTCGGCCGGCACCGCATTCGGCACATTGACGAATGCGGCGGGCAAGATCACTCTCGACGTGCTGGGCGGCAAACTTACGGCCAAGCAGGTTCTGGTGAACGGCCAGGCGATCCAATTTGGAGCTCAGGCGTAATGGCCGGCATCGAACTCAAATCCGTCCGCAAGGCGTTCCAGAATCTGGAGGTCATCCACGGCATCGACCTCGTAATTGTGGACGGCTCGTTCACCGTGTTCGTCGGCCCCTCCGGCTGTGGCAAGTCGACCCTGCTCCGGATGATGGCCGGGCTCGAAGAGGTAACGTCGGGCGAGATCCGCATCGACGGCGCCCGCTGCGACCACCTGCTGCCATCGGCCCGCGGCATGGCCATGGTGTTCCAGTCCTATGCGCTCTACCCGCACATGAATGTCGAGCAGAACCTGAAATTCGGCCTCGAAAATCAAAAACTGCCGAAGACGGAAATCCAGGCGCGTGTTGCCAAGGCCGCCAATATCCTGCAGATCGAACACCTGCTTGCCCGCCGGCCAAGCCAGCTTTCCGGCGGCCAAAGCCAGCGTGTCGCCATCGGCCGCGCCATCGTCAAGGAGCCGAAAGCCTTCCTGTTCGACGAGCCGCTCTCCAATCTCGACGCCGAACTGCGTGTGAAAATGCGCGGCGAACTGATCAGCCTGCATCAACGGCTGAAATCGACCATGGTCTATGTCACGCATGACCAGGTCGAGGCGATGACCATGGCCGACCAGATCGTCGTGCTCAATGGCGGTCGCGTCGAGCAGGTCGGCGCGCCGATCGAGCTTTATGCACAGCCCGCCAACCTGTTCGTCGCCCGCTTCCTCGGCGCGCCGCCGATGAATATCTTGAAGGGTAAGGTGACGCGGATCGACAACCAGCCGGGCGTGACGCTGAATGATGGTGGCGCCATCGCGTTGCCGGGCCGCGAGATCCCGCTTGCGGATGGGGCCCCCGTGACCGTCGGCATCCGGCCAGAGCATTGCCAGATCGGCCAGGGCGTTTTCGACGTAACGGTCGGCACGACCGAAGTGCTGGGGGCGGAAACGATCATCCATACGGAAACCGCCACCGCGACGTCCTTCACTATCTCCCAGCGCGGCATCAGCCGGGCGAAACAGGGCGACAAGGTTCCGGTCAGTTTTCACGACGCTTTCGTTCATCTTTTCGATGGCGATGGGCGAACGATCGGCGCCAATGCCGACTGGCGCGGCGCCTATCTCAACTGATCAGGCGCGTTTTGCTCCAGCCTCTTTGACGAAGAAGCGGTTCTCCGGCCGCGGCAGGCCGAGATGTTCGCGCAGTGTCGTGCCTTCATAGTCCTTGCGGAAAATACCGCGACGCTGCAATTCCGGCACCAGCCGCTCGGCCACGTCGTCGACCCCTTGCGGCAGGTAAGGGAAGACGACGTTGAACCCATCCGAGCCTTCTTCCTCCAACCATTGCTGCATCTCGTCGGCCACCGATTCCGGCGTGCCGACAAAGGCGAGGCCGGCATAACCGCCGAGCCGCTGGGCGAGCTGGCGCACGGTGAGGCCTTCATCCTCGGCGAGCTTGATCGCCTGGGCACGGCCGGTCTTGCTGGCATTGGTCTCGGGAATCGGCGGCAGCGGCTTGTCGGGATCGAAGCCGGAGGCGTCGGTGCCGAGCGCGATGGAGAGCGAGGCGATGCCGCTTTCGTAATAGACGAGGCTGTCGAGCTTGGCCCGCTTCGCCTTCGCGTCCTCCACCGTGTCGCCGATGATGACGAAGGCGGCGGGCAGGATTTTGAGGTGGTCGCGGTTGCGGCCATAGGCCACCATGCGGCCCTTGATATCGGTATAGAGCGCCTTGCCGGCGGCAAGGTCGCGCGGCGCGCAGAACACGGCCTCGGCAGTTTCGGCAGCCAGTTGCCGGCCGACATCCGACTGGCCGGCCTGGACGATCACCGGCCAGCCCTGGACCGGGCGAGCGATGTTGAGCGGGCCGCGAACGGAAAGCTCCTCGCCCTTGTGGTCTAGCACATGCATCCTGTCTGGATCGAAGAAGATGCCGCTGTCGCGGTCGCGGATGAAGGCATCGTCGGCAAAACTGTCCCAGAGGCCGGTGACGACATCGTAGAATTCGCGGGCGCGCTCATAGCGCTCGTCATGCTCGCGGTGTTCGGTCATGCCGAAATTCAGCGCCGCATCGGGATTGGAGGTGGTGACGATATTCCAGCCGGCCCGTCCGCCGCTGATATGGTCAAGCGAGGCGAAACGGCGAGCAATATGGTAGGGCGCGTCGAATGTGGTCGAAGCCGTTGCCACCAGGCCGATGCGTTCGGTGACGGTGGCCAGCGCCGAGAGCAGCGTGAACGGCTCGAATGACGTGACCGTGTGGCTGCGGCGCAACGCCTCGATGGGCATGTTGAGCACGGCGAGATGATCGGCCATGAAGAAGGCGTCTAATTTCGCCGCTTCCAGCTTCTGGATGAACGACTTGATGTGGTGGAAATTGAAATTGGCGTCGGGATAGGAGCCCGGATAGCGCCAGGCGCCGGTATGAAGGCTGACGGGGCGCATGAAGGCCCCCAGATGCAATTGCCGATCTGCTGTCATTATGGTCCCCGTCGAGATGCCGATCCATCCGATATAGGGCGCTCCGGCAACCCGACAAGATCGATCAAAATTATTGAAAGCTCCGACGCGTTGCGTCCCCCGTACCGCTCGGGCATTGTCGCGCTCGTATCACAGGAGCGATCATGATCGATACATTGCTCGTGCTCAATACCGGTTCGTCGAGCCTGAAATTCCAGGTGTTTCGGCGCGATACGCTGGACGCGCTGCTCGCGGGCAAGGTCATAGGGATCGGCGAAAAGGCCGCGATCTCGGCGCGGCTAACGGGGCGTGATGAAAAGCTCGACGCACATGTCGATGGCAACGATCATGATGCGGCGCTGAAGGCGGTGATCGACCTCATCGACCGGAACGACCGTGACTGGTCGATTGCAGCGGTCGTGCATCGCATCGTGCATGGCGGGGCGGATTTTATCGAGCCGGTGATCGTCACGCCGGAAATCGCCAAGGCGCTCGAATCGCTGATTCCGCTCGCGCCACTGCACCAGCCGCAAAATCTCGCCGGCATTGCCGCCTCTGAACGGCTCGCCGCGCACGCGCCGAACATCGCCTGTTTCGATACCGCCTTCCACTCGGGACAGGCAGAGCTCTTTCATTCCTTTGCGATCGATCGGGAGTATCGCGAGCAAGGCATTCGCCGCTATGGTTTCCACGGCATCTCCTATGAGTGGATCGCCCGCGTGCTCCAGGACAAACATCCGGACTTGTTCAACGGCCGGGTGGTCGTCGGCCATCTCGGCAACGGCGCCAGCCTCTGTGCCCTGCAGAATGGCCGCAGCGTCGATACGACGATGAGCATGACGGCGCTCGATGGTATTCCCATGGGCAGCCGTAGCGGCGCCATCGATCCCGGCGCGGTGATCTATATGCTGCGGCAGCTGGGGCTAAGTGTCGATGAGGTCGAGCATGTGCTCTACGAGCAATCCGGCCTCAAGGGGCTGTCGGGGATCAGCAATGATGTCGAGACGCTACTCGCCAGTCACGATCCGCGGGCACGTTTTGCGCTCGATTATTTTGCGCTGAAGACGGCGCAATATGCAGCTGCCATGGCGGTATCGATGGGCGGGATGGATGCGTTCGTGTTCACCGGCGGGATCGGGGAGCATGCGGCGTCGGTGCGGGAAGCGATCGTCTCGCGGTTGGGGTTTCTCGGGAATTTTCGGACGCTGGTGATCCCGGCCAACGAGGAGCGGATGATGGCGGTGCATGCGAAGAGGTTGTTGGAGGATTGAGGCGCTTCGCACGCCACCTTTCTTGATGCATTCGTGCCTGCGGCTACCCCCCTCTGGCCTGCCGGCCATCTCCCCCACAAGGAGGGAGAGTGGATGGGGCGGCCGCCTCGCCCCTGCTCCACTGTCGCATTCTCGGCACCGCCTGTTTGAAGCAGTGAGCGTGCCGCGAGTCACTCTCCCCCCTTGTGGGGGAAATGTCCGGCAGGACAGAGGGGGTTCCGCCTGCGCATTCCTTGCCTTGGGGGGAAGCGCAATGAAGAAGGCACAAGGCCCGACCAATTCACTCCATCAATATCGCCATTTCCACTCCGCCACTTCCGGCATGTCCTGCCCATTCTCCCGGACGTATACCGCATGCGCCTCCAGCTTACCCCGCAGCATCGCCAACGCCTCACCCGCTTTGGCCTTCAACCCGGGCACGCGCTCGATGGCCTCGATGGCAAGATGATACCGGTCGAGTTCATTCAGCACCGTCATGTCGAAAGGCGTGGTCGTCGTGCCCTCTTCGATGAAGCCACGAACGTGGATGTTATTGTGGTTGGCGCGCTTGTAGGTCAGCCGGTGGATCAGGTAGGGATAGCCGTGATAGGCGAAGATCACCGGCCGGTCGGTGGTGAACAGTGCGTCGAAGGTCTCGTCGGCCAGGCCATGTGGATGCTGGTCGTGCGATTGCAGCGCCATCAGGTCGACGACGTTGACGACGCGGATGCGGAGCGACGGCAGCATGTCGCGCAGGAGCGACACGGCGGCCAGCGTTTCCAGGGTCGGCACGTCGCCGGCACAGGCCATGACCACATCAGGCGCCGGCGCGTCATCTTCCGTGCCCGCCCAGTTCCAGATGCCAATGCCGGCTTCGCAATGTCTCACCGCCTCATCCATGGTCAGCCATTGCTGCTCGGGCTGCTTGCCGGCGACGATGACGTTGATACGGTCATAAGTCTTCAGGCAATGGTCGCCGACCCAAAGCAGGGTATTGGCATCCGGCGGCAGGTAGATGCGGACGATGTCGGCCTTCTTGTTGGCGACGAGGTCGACGAAGCCGGGATCCTGATGCGAAAAGCCATTATGGTCCTGGCGCCAGACATGCGAGGTAAGCAGGTAATTGAGCGACGAAACGGGTTTGCGCCATTCGAGCTCGCGCGCCACCTTCACCCACTTGGCATGCTGGTTGAACATCGAATCGACGATGTGGATGAAAGCTTCGTAGCAGGAGAACAGGCCGTGGCGGCCGGTGAGCAGATAGCCTTCCAGCCATCCCTGGCAGAGATGTTCGCTCAGCACTTCCATCACCCGGCCCTGGGGCGCCAGATGGACGTCGTAAGGTTCGATCTTCTCCATCCAGACGCGATCGGTGGTCTCGAAGACGGCGCCGAGGCGGTTCGACTCGGTCTCGTCGGGGCCGAAGATGCGCAGATTTGCATTGTCGGCATTGCGCTTCAGCGCATCGCGCAGGTAGCGGCCGAGGATTTCGGTCGATTGCGCCATGACGCCGCCGCGAGCACTGGTATCGACCTGGATCGCATAGTCGCGAATAGCCGGCAGCAATAACTCCTTGCGCAGGAGGCCACCATTGGCATGCGGATTGGCGCCCATGCGGCGCGTGCCTGACGGCGCCAGTGCCCGAAGTTCAGGGCGCAGCCTTCCATCCGCATCGAACAGGTCTTCGGGGTTGTAGCTCTTCATCCAGTCTTCGAGGATTTTGCGATGGCCGTCGTCCTCGCGACAATTCGACACCGGCACCTGGTGGGCGCGCCAAAAACCTTCGACCTTCTTGCCGTCGACTTCCTTCGGCCCGGTCCAGCCCTTGGGGCTGCGGAGCACGATCATCGGCCAGCGCGGGCAGCCGTCAGGCGCCTTGCCAGCGCGGGCCTCGGCCTGGATGGCACGGATGCAGCCAAAAACCTGGTCAAAGGTCGCCGCCATCTTCTGGTGCATGTCGTGTGGCTCGAAACCCTCGACGAATAAGGGCTCGTAGCCATAGCCCTGGAACAGGTCCCGCACGTCCTCGTCGCTCGCCCGGCCAAGGATGGTCGGGTTGGCGATCTTATAGCCGTTGAGATGCAGGATCGGCAGGACCGCGCCATCGGTTGAGGGATTGAGGAATTTGTTGGAATGCCAGCTGGCGGCCAGCGGCCCGGTCTCCGCCTCGCCGTCGCCGACGACACAGGCGACGATCAGCTCCGGATTGTCGAAGGCAGCACCAAAAGCATGCACCAGGGCATAGCCGAGTTCGCCGCCCTCGTGAATCGAGCCGGGCGTTTCCGGCGCGGCATGGCTGGGAATGCCGCCGGGGAAGGAGAACTGCTTGAACAGTTTCTGCATGCCCGGGACATTTTCCGAAATGTCCGGATAGATCTCGCTATAGGTGCCTTCGAGATAGGTGTTGGCGACCATGCCCGGACCGCCGTGGCCGGGACCGCACATATAGATGATGTCGAGATCGCGGGCGCGGATGATCCGGTTGAGATGGGCGTAGATGAAGTTCAGCCCCGGCGTCGTGCCCCAGTGGCCGAGCAGCCGCGGCTTGATATGCTCGGGTTTTAGGGGCTCGCGCAGCATGGGATTGTCAAGCAGATAGATCTGGCCGACCGAGAGATAGTTCGCCGCCCGCCAGTAGCGGTCGATCAGGGCAAGTTGACTGTCGTCGAGCACTGTATGCGCAGACATTTCCACCTCCGTGAGCGTGGCGGGCCGCAGCCCTTCCTCGTTGATCCCGGCGAGGCATCACCCAGATGCCAGCCGCCGGACGGTTGATAGATCGAAATGGCGGACCGCACTTAGATCGAGATCAACTGCGATCGATGGCAGAATAAAAGGCTTTGACGACAATGATAGGTCAGGCGACAGACCAGCCTCCGTCAACCAGGAGATTGGCGCCGGTGATCAGGCTCGCCGCCGGCGAAGCCAGAAACACCACGGCACCGACCACGTCATCCGTCTCGCCAATGCGGCCAAGCGGAATGTGATCGAGCGTGTGCCGGTAATTGTCCGAATCGGAAAGGTAGGGCTTTGTTCCATCGGTGTGGATGAAGGTGGGCGACACCGTGTTGACGGTGATGTTGTAGCGCGCCCATTCCCCGGCGAGGCAGCGCGTCAGATGATTGATTGCTGCCTTGCTCATGCAATAGATCGCCTCGCCGCGCAGCGCCACGGTGCCGGCTTGCGAGCTGATGGAGATGATACGGCCCTCTTTCCGCTCGATCATGTGGCGGGCGACGGCCTGGGTCATCAGGAACGTGCCCTTGAGATTGATGTTGAGGATATCGTCGACGGCGCTTTCGTCGACCAGTTCGGCGAGATCGCCCGGCGCCACGCCGACATTGTTGACCAGCACGTCGATGCGGCCGAAGGTTCTCACCGCCTGGTCGACGGCATTGGCGATATGCGCCTTGTTCGGCAGGTCGAGTTCGACCGGCAGGACCTTGCGGCCGGTTGCTTCGATCGCGGCGACCAGTGCGCCACAGCCGGAGGGATCACGGACACCGAGCACGATGTCCGATCCCGCAGCGGCGCAGGCCTCGGCGCAAGCGCGACCGATGCCACGGCTGGCGCCGGTCACCAGAGTGACTTTGCCGGCAAGGCTGAAATCCGGCAGCTTGATCGGTGTCGACATAAATTCCTCCCTCGATCCTCGTACGTGTGAAGGGCTCACCTTGCATGAGCGAGGGAGGAACGGGAAGTCGGAAAATATAACTAGATTTCCGTCAGCATTCACTTACGAGAGAGCAACCGAAGGTGAGGCCGCGCTCACGCGCAGCTCAGACGTCCATATGCTTGCGCGGGTCATAGGCGCCGACCGGACTCCACTTTTTCACGAATTCCGTCAGCTCCGCATCCGGTACTTCGGGCAGTACGACCTTCAGCGTCACATAGACATCGCCGTGGTCGCCATTGCGCTTGCGGGCGCCTTTGCCCTTCAGCCTCAGCGTCTGGCCGCTGTTGGAGTGCGGTTTGAGCGTCATGTAGACGGCGCCCGAGGGTGTCGGCACCTTGACCTTGCCGCCCTGCACCGCTTCGGAAAGCGTAACAGGCAGGTCGAGCCGGATATCGTCACCATCACGGGTGAAAAAGGCATGCGGACGGACATGTAGTTCGATCAACGCGTCGCCGGTTTCGGCACCGCCGACCCCCTGCTCACCTTTGCCCTTCAGCCGAATGGTCTGGCCATCCTGGGTGCCGGCCGGGATCTTGACTTCGAGGGCCGTACCGCCGGGGATCTGCACGGTCGTCGTTGCCCCGTTCACCGCGTCGAGGAAATCGACCTCCATGCGGAACTGCAGGTCGGCGCCGCGCATGCGGAAACCGCCGCCCACGCCGCCGCGGCCGCCACGCCGGGAGGAGAAGAAGCTGGCAAACAGGTCTTCGGCGCCGCCCATGCCGGCGAAAGCACCCTCGCCACCATTGGCGCCGGCATATTCGCGATAGAAATTCCGCGGCGCCTGTTCCTGGCCGCTAATGTCGATCTCGCCGCGGTCGAAGCGCTTGCGCTTCTCCTCGTCGCCGAGAATCTCGTTGGCCATGGAGATTTCCTTGAAACGCTCCTCGGCCTTCTTGTCGCCGGGGTTGACGTCGGGATGGGATTTCTTGGCGAGCTTTCTGAAGGCGCCCTGGATTTCCTTCTGCGTCGCGTCCCGCTTCACACCCAATATTTCGTAAGGGTCACGGCTCATTGCTTCTTGCTCCATCTCCATTCGGCAGCACCCACACCTTTCCCGGCCCGCCGAAGCAGCGCCTGACGATTTCAAATTTCAGGAGCGAGCCGGCGCGACAGCCTGTCATGGCCGCGTGAATACGGACAATGATGACAGCCAACGCGCCAAACACCAGCCCGTAAGCCGGCGGAAGGAGCATAAACTTGGTGCCGTCGTCATAGCCATATCCTCGTCGAGCAACATGGTTACAGACTGCCGGGAGGTTACTCCCTTCCGGTCCCAATGAGGCAACCGGTTCAACTCAAATTTAGGAAGACTTTCCTTCGTTTCAAGCGCGCGATCACGGAAGACGGCTTCTTGCCTCAACTTTTCGTTATGCTGCCATTTCGGGGAATAACTGCCTCTCAGATCCAATCTTGCATGCGGGGCGCAAATGCCCGTGCCGGCGATGGCGACATCCCGGCACACCAACGCTTACGCATGAGAGAGACATGACAAATCACCTCATCAACGATCAGCAATTCTCAGAGATCGACATCGAGAGCTTTGGCGAGACCTTGCATCTCACGGCAACCGCACAAGGCCGATCTTGGTGACGTCGATTTTCTGTTCCAAGAGGCCTTGCGACAGCCGGCGCCAGGTCATCCGCGCTGGCCGAGCGCTTGCTTCCAGCGTACAGATGCTGCTTGCGTCAGAAGTGGAAATCGCCGGCCAGCAAATCAGCTTTGTGTAAGTGCTCGATGACCAAGGTGTCACCAGCAACGGAAATCCAGACATCGGCGCCGTGATTGGCAGCGTGGCTTTTGACATCACCGAAATCGGCGACCGTCTTCCAGCCCGAGAGGTCGATGCGATCGGCGCCCTTTCCGAAATCCGTGATCGTGTCCTTGCCGTAGCCGGTCTTGAAGACGAAGGTATCGCCGCCGGCGCTGCCCGTCAGCGTGTCATCGCCGGTGCCGCCATCCAGCACATCGGCCTTGCCGCCACCCAGCAAGGTATCGGCGCCACCCTTGCCGCTGACCGTTCCTCCGATCGCCGGCGCGGTCAGCGTCTCCGCGTCATTCGTGCCCATGATCGAGCCCGTGCGCGGGTCGAGGATCATGCCGAGCACGTCGGCATTGCCCTTTGTTTCGGACGTATAGGTCAGCACGAGCCGGCCATCGGAGAGTGTCGCCAGATGCGGTTGGCTGAGCGAAGCACTGCCCTGAGCCGCGAGCGTGAATTCCGCGCCCGCCTTCTTGCCGTTGGCGGTGCAGGACTGGATGTGCAGCGCGTCGCCATTGCCGTCGCTCCAGCCGACGGCGAAGCCGCCATCGTTCAGCGACGAGACCGTCGCCTCACCCTGGGCGCCGGATTTGTCGGTGTTGACATGGATAATTGCTGAGGCGAAATCGCCATTGGGCTTGACCAGCCGCATATCAATGCCGGCATTGTCGGTGCCATCGCCATTGGCATCGGTCCAGGCGACCACGAGGCTGCCATTGGAAAGCGCTGCGGCCGAGAGACCCGAGTTGGCCTTGCCGGAAGAAACCGTCACCGTGTCGATGGCGCCTGCGGCATTGGCGAGATACGCATCGATCGCGCCGGTCCGCGCATCCTCATAGGCGATCGCGAATGTCGGGTTCTTCTTTCTGTCCGACAGGATCACCAGTTGCGGATCGATCTGGTCGCCCTTGCCCGAGATATCATCATGTGCGGTCGGCGGCGTGAAACCCAAGGGGACGATCTCGTTATTGGTCACGACGTAATAGACGATGTCCTTGTTGCCGTTCGGATTGGTCTCATAGGCAAGAATATAGCCGCCAGCATAGGCAGCAATGGAGGGCGAGGTATCGTCTACATCCGGCCCTCCGGCGCCCTGCCGGAAATCGTTATCCCCAAAACTGCTTCCATCCGGATTAAAAACTGAGACGTCGACGTTCAGTCCATCGCCAAATTGCGCAGCATCCTCGCTTTGGTAGGCAACAAGATAGCCACCATTAGCTGTCGCGGCGATTGATGCATTGGTCTGGCTAAGGTCCTGGTAGGCTACGCTGCCAACAAATTCGCCGCCTGACGTCTTGCCAAGCACGCCGTAGCTCTGCCCCAGGATGTCGCTCGCGCCGAGACCGCTGGAGTGATTACTGTTGTCGTCCCAGACCGCGGTGAAACCGCCGTTCGCCAGTCCGATTACCGTCGATGTCTGCTGGTCGTTGTCATTCGGCCCGGTATCGGTCGTATTGATCTTGCCGAGTTTCTTCCAAATGGCTGGCGTGGTGGGCATGCGAAGCCTCCGAACGAAACAGTTTGGTTGAAGCTACGCTACATACCACGATCCGTGGAGAAGCAAACCATCCCAGTAAGCCGGGACTGCCATAGCAGTGCCAAACATGGCGGAAGGTTTGGAGAAAAGAGCTGGCAATGAACAGTCATTGCCAGCAAGACGCTTGCCGGAACTAGGAGTGGGCCGACAAGTTGGGAACTTCCATCGAACGTCGACGGGACTGAGATGATTCAGCCACTGACGGCGTTCAGGAGATCGTGCCGGGAAATCACGCCGACCGGTCGCTCGCCTTCGAGTACCGTGATGTCTCCGTCATGTTCCTTGGCGATCTGGAGGAGTTTTGACAATTTATCGGTTGCAAGAACCGTCGGAGCGGCGGGTGAAGGCTGGGCCGCTCCGAGCGGCTGCATCACCTTGGCGGCGGAGACCAGTTCCAGCCGGGATATGCCCTTGACGAAGTCGGCGACATAGTCATCGGCAGGTTCCGTCACGATCTGCTCCGGCGTTCCCACCTGAACGAAACGCCCGTCTTTCATGATGGCAATATGGGTTCCGAGCCGGATCGCCTCGTCGAGATCGTGGGTGATGAAGATGGTCGTCTTCCTGAGGATCTTCGACAGGTCGAGGAACTGCTCCTGGAGCTGCCGGCGGATGAGCGGGTCGAGGGCGGAAAACGGCTCGTCCATCAACAGGATCTCCGGGTCGGCCGCCATCGCTCTGGCAAGGCCGACGCGCTGCTTCATCCCGCCCGACAGTTCATCGGGGAAACGGTCGCCCCAGCCGTCCAGGCTGACCAGCTTGAGTTTGTCGGCGGCGATCTTGTGGCGCTCGGCCCGGCTCATGCCGCGTAGTTCAAGGCTGAGTGCGACATTGTCGATCACCGTGCGGTGCGGCAGCAGCGCCATGTTCTGGAAGACCATGCCGACACTCTCGGCCCGCAATTGCCTGAGTTGTGGTCCCTGGAGCGCGCTGACGTCCTGGTTGGCGACCCGGATCATACCGGCCGTCGGCTCGATGAGGCGATTGATATGCCGGACCAAGGTGGACTTTCCGGAACCGGAAAGTCCCATGATACAGAAAATCTCGCCTTTTCCGACGGTGAAGGAGACATCGGCCACGCCGATGACGCAACCGTACCGCTCCAGGATGTCTCTCTTGCTCAGTCCGTGGTCATTGATGGCCTTGTGGGCCTCCTTCGCCTTGTCGCCGAAGATCTTCCAAACGTTCCTGCATTCGATAACTGCATCGGTCATTTGTCCGCTCCTCAATTCTTGATCGCCGACGATTGCGGCAGAGCATGCCCTGCTTGCGGATTGGAAGCCGTGATAAACGAGCGCATGAGGCCAACCGGCCCGCGTGTCAGCCATTCCCCGCGCTTGCGGGGTTTTGCCAGCGCCTGCGTCAGGCGGTCCAACACGATCGCCAGGGCGACGATCCCCAGGCCGCCGACGGTCGCTATGCCGATATCGAGACGTCCGATGCCGCGCAGCACCATCTGGCCAAGGCCGCCGACGGCGATCATCGAGGCGATGACCACCATCGACAACGACATCATCAACGTTTGATTGACGCCGGCCATGATGGTCGGCAGGGCCAAGGGCAATTGCGCCTTCCACAGAAGCTGGGACTCCGTCGAACCGAAAGCACGCATGGCTTCGACCACATCGCCAGGCACCTGTTTCATGCCGAGATAGGTCAACCTGATCACCGGTGCGACCGCGAAGATGACGGTGACGATCACGCCCGGCACATTGCCGATGCCGAAGAGCATCACCACCGGAACCAAGTAGACGAAAGCAGGAATGGTTTGCATCCCGTCAAGCAGCGGCCGGAGGATCGCATAGAGCGTGTCGGAGCGAGATGCCCATATGCCGAGCGGCAGGCCGATCACGATCGAGAATAACAGCGAGGTCAGGACAATCGCCAGAGTGAGCATCGTCTCCGGCCAGACACCGATGAAGCCGACGAAAATGAGGGTGGCCGCCAGTCCGAGAGCGAGCCTGACGCCGGCGATTTGCCAGGCGACCAGAAAGACGGTGATGACGACAAGTGTCGGGGGCACGGCGCTCAATGCGGCTGAGAACGACTGCAGCATCGAGTCGATCGGACCTTTCACCGCCTGGAAGAACGGCCGGTAATTGTCCACCAGCCATCTCAGGCCAACAGTCATCCAATCCGCAAGTGGGAGCTTCCCACAGGCAAACGGGTCGAGTATTCCGCATTGAGCCATTTGTTCCCTCTTTTCTTCAGGTTTTGATTGAGGGCTGAATAACACATCGCGAATTGGTTAGCCGGCGCGAAAAAATAGACTGTCAGGTGACTTTATTTCAGCTCAGGGGTTGCCTCGCGCGACGCTGCGTTCGTCGTCGACATCAGCTCTACCATCCGGTCTACACAGATGAACTGCCAGAAGACGTGAACAAACTATTGCGGGCTGTTTCGGGTGGATTGGTCGACGGCTTCGGCATCAAGTTGACCCGGGTCAGCGGCATCTCAGCCCTGGGGACCGTTCCCCGGATATGAAGAAACTCGGCTCACCAATCCTGTCGTTTGGCTGAGCCCATCTGGTCGGGTGCGATCTTGCGCTCGTGCTCGGCAATTTCCCGCAGCCAATCGCGGAGAACGGTCGCCGCAATCGAGAGCTCGCGGCTATTGTTCCAGGTCAGATAGTAGGCGCCCGGCGCGGGGATCGTCAGATCGGTGAGGCGCACCAGCTTTCCTTCCTCGACATGATGGCGGATCAGCCGATCCCACCCCACGGCGACACCTTGATCTGCCATCGCGGCCTGCACCGCGACGCCGAATTTGCCGAACCGCCTGCCGCCGCCGTGGCCCTGAGGGATTCCGGCGCGCAGCAGGACCTCATCCCACCCGGCCCAATCGGGATCGGCCCAGTCGACATGCAGATGCGGCAGGTCCCCGAGGTCCGATGCCGTCGCGCCTTCATGTTCCCGAGCGAAACCCGGGCCGCATACCGGGTAGATGGTGTCATCGAACATCAGCTCCGCGGTTTCGTCGAGCCATGCGCCGAAACCGTAGCGTATCCTCAGTTCGACTTCGGCACGCCGATAATCCTTGGCGTTGTCGGAGATCAGATGGTCGACCGCGATGTCCGGATGTCGCCGCCAGAAGTCCGGCATTCTGGGGATCAGCCACATGGTGGCGAAGGCATCCGTACAGGCGATCGTCACATTGCGCGCCCGGTCGCCGCGCTTGATCGACCGCACCACTTCCGAAGCCTTGGAAAACCCACTGGCGAGCACGCCGTAGAGTTCCTCACCGGCAGGCGTCAGCGCGACGCCCTTGCCGAGCCGGACGAACAGCGGCACCCCCACTTCGTCTTCGATCGCCTTGATCTGACGGCTGACCGCGCCGGGCGTCACATTCAATTCGCTGGCCGCCAGCTTGAAACTCAGATGACGCGCGGACGCTTCGAACACCGCGAGCGTCGTGAGCGACGGAAGGTCATAAAACCTGCGAACCAATGTTTCCCCCCTCCCGGGCAGCAATGAACCTGAAGGCTAGCATAATAGTCAACTGACGCGTGAGACTTTTGCATTTGGTGTTTGAAACGGCCTCGGTCATTAGTCTAGTCCGTGCGCGACGTCGAGTTTCCCGCACAGTACCATCACATTTCAGGGAGAACAGGCGCTATGAACGTGCAACCCAATGCAGCAAGACGGGGCGGCCGCGACGCCCGCCGGACGCTTCGGACGACGCCGAAATTCGAGATGTTCCCGACGTTGAAGCGCGGCCTGCCGAATGTCGAGCCAATGAACGAGGAGCAGGTCGAGCGCATTCACAACGCCTCGATGGATATTCTCGAAGAAGTCGGCGTCGTGTTCCGCGATCCGATCGCGCTTGAGGATTGGAAGCGCGCTGGGGCCGACGTGCGGGGCGAGCGGGTCTATCTGGATCGCGCGCTGATCATGGATCTCATCAAGACGATCCCGCCGGAGATCAAATACTACGCCCGCAATCCGGACAACAATGTCGAACTCGGCGGCAAGAAGTCGATCTTCGTGCCGATGACCGGCGCGCCCTATATGCGCGACCTCGACGACGTCAGACGCGGCCCGACGATCGCCGATCTCGGCACGTTCCACAAACTCGCCCATATGATGCCGGCGCTGCATTCCTCGGCGCATCACATCGTCGAGCCGATGGACATCGTCGTCGCCCACCGGCATCTCCACATCACCTATTCGTCGATGAAACATTCGGACAAGATGTTCATGGGCATGACGACGTCGCCCAAGAACGCCGAAGACGTACTCGACATGTGCGCGATCCTGTTTGGCGCGGAATTCATGGAGACGCACGCCGTCGCCACCGGCAACTGCAACGGCAACTCGCCGCTGGTCTGGGACCAGACCATGCTCGGCGCCATGCGGGCCTTCAATCGCCGCAACCAGCCGGTTCTCTGCTCGCCTTTCGTGCTGGGGGGAGCAAACACGCCGGCCTCGACGGCCGCTGCGGTTGCCCAGCTCAACGCCGAAGCGCTTTCCGCGCTCGCCTATACCCAGGTGGTACGCCGCGGCTGCCCGGCGATCTACGGGCATTATCTGTCGACCGTCTCGATGCAGTCGGGTGCGCCGATGGCCGGGACGCCCGAGATTTCACTGATGAACTTCATGATCGGCCAGATGGCGCGGCACTATAATGTCCCCTGGCGCACCTCGAACCTCCTCGGCGGCGCGAAAATGTTCGATGCGCAGTCCGGCTATGAAAGCGCCATGACGATGATGGCGGTGCTGATGTCCGGCGCCAACTACATCTGGCATTCGGCCGGCTGGAACGAGGCGGGGATGCATTGCTCGATCGCCAAGTTCATGGTCGATTCCGAAGTCTGCGCCATGGGCTATCGCATGGCCGAGGGGATCAAATGGGACGACTTCGAGGAAGCGCTGTCGGCAGTGCGCGATGTCGGCCCCGGCGGCCACTATCTCGGTCATCCGCATACCCAGGCGAATTTCGAAAAGGCGTTCTTTATTCCGAAACTGTTCGACAACAACTCGGTCGAACAGTGGATCGCCGACGGCTCGAAGGACATCAAGCAGCGCGCACTGGAGCAGGCTCGCTATCTGCTGTCGGAGTATCAGGAGCCTAAGCTCGAAGAGTCCAAAGACGAGGAACTGCGCGCCTATATCGATCGCCGCAGCCGCGAAATTCCCGCCGTCGACGCATTGAACGAGGATCACTGATCCTCAGACCGTCTGCTGAAGCGCGTTGCAATCTTCGGGGTTGGCTCTCGCGCTTTAGCTCTTTGTTTTTGCGGAAGAGTACCGGGAGGCGGGACATGAGGCGAATATGGGAATGGACTGATCGTGTTGCCACAAACCTGGCGGACCAGGCGACGACGTCCGTCCCGGATGAGGCAGCGCACGACACCACCGTGATCGCGGTGCTGCTGTTTCCCGGCTTCTCGATGCTCAGCCTCTCCTCATTTCTCGCACCGTTCCAAAAAGCCAATGCGATTTTGGGTCGGCAAAAGTTCCGTTGGACTTTCGCCTGCCGGTCGGGCGTCTCCGAAACCTGCGGCCTCGGCCTTGAAATGCCGACCCAGTTCCGCTTCTCGGACGTCATGCCGAATTTGGCGTCGGCCCGGCGTGCGGACATGGTTGTGATGATCTCCGACGGGGTCACCGAGCTCAGAGCATCTCCGGAACTGACCGGATCGGTACGGCTCTGCATTCGCCAGAACATACCGGTGGTCGCTCTCGGAACGGCCACATGGTTGCTCGCGGAAATGGGAGTGCTGAAGAACACCGAATGCACCATTCATTGGCAGCAATTGGCCGCCTTTTCAGAGACGTTCAACGGACCCAAGGTGATCGACGCCATCTATACCGGCGATGGCGGCATATGGAGCTGTGCCGGTGAGACCTCGGCGTTCGATCTTGCGATAGCGCTTCTCGAGCGAACGCTCGGCACCTATCTGACGGCTGATGTCTGCAAACGCAATATTGCGGATGGGGCAAGGGACCGGACGCACCGACAGATAGGCTGGTTTCCGTGGGCCGCCCATTGCGTAAGCGACAAATTACCAGAAGCGGTCGCGATGATGGAGCGGTGCCTGGACGAGCCACTGCCGCTGCAGCGCATTGCCGCAACCCTGATGATCTCCAGGCGACAGTTGGAACGCCTGTTCGAAACCTATCTCGGCACCTCGCCGCATCGATATTATGTCAAACTGCGTCTCGACCGCGCCAGGCAGCTGGTGGAGGCCACCAACAAACCGCTCGTCGATATCGCGGTGGCCTGCGGCTTTGTGTCGGCCTCGCATTTTTCAAAGGCCTATCGCCTTCAACATGGTCGCAGTCCCCAGCAAACCAGGCATGAACGCCTGAACAGCGTGCTGGCGTCAAAAGAGACGCGCCGTGTCGCATCGCGATAAAAACGACGCGCCCGAGATTTAATTCGGGCTGGCAATCCGCTTTCATCGACCGTTGAGAATTGATCCGAAACTCCGGTCACACCGTGCCTGGGAGGGCAGAAATGTTGATTTGTCAAAAGGCAAACAACCCAGCCGGATCAGTGCATTAAAGTCACCTGACGGTCTACTTTTTTACGTTCACGACCTTCGAAATACCTGTGTTACCAACCTGTTACTCCTCGGGAGAAGAACTGGGACGCAAGCGCCAAGACGCTCGGCGCTGCGCGGTTTCGGATGGTTGAGCGTCAATCAAATGAGGGAACTGACATCATGAAGATCAAGTCCACAGCCGCCCTGTTGGCATCATTTCTGGCGATGACCAGTGTTGCGTCGGCGGCCGATCAGGTGAAGCCGGCATGGTCGGGCATCACGGAAGAACTCTTCCAGACATTCATCGTCTCGGAAGGCTTGAAAGAGCTTGGATATGACGTCGCCGATCCGACGCAAACCCAGGTGCAACTGGCCCATGTCGCCGTCGGTAACGGCGACCTTACCTTCTATGCGGCGCATTGGGAGCCTTTGCACGAGGCCTATTGGAAGGAAGCCGGCGGCGATGCGAAGCTCATTCGCCTCGGCAAACTGACGTCGAACTCGCTCCAAGGCTATCTCATCGACAAGAAGACTGCCGATGCCACCGGGATCAAATATCTCGAAGACCTGAAGGATCCGGCGAAGGCAAAGCTGTTCGACATCAACGGCAACGGCAAGGCCGACCTCTATGGCTGCGAGCCGGGCTGGGGTTGTGAACGCGTCATCGAACATCAGCTCGACGCCTATGGCCTGCGTGACACGGTCGAGCATGACCAGGGCGGCTATTTCTCCATCATTCCTGACGCCATAGAGCGGATCAAGGAAGGTAAGCCGACGCTTTACTATACCTGGACGCCGCTCTGGGTTTCTGCCGTGCTGCGGCCGGGCAAGGAAGTCGTCTGGCTGAACGTCAAGCAGACCTCGCTTCCGGATGGCAAGACGGACAACACGACGGTGCCGGGCCTAGGCAATCTCGGCTTCCCGGTCAACGACCAGATGGTCATCGCCAACACCGCCTTCGTCAACGCCAATCCTTCGGCGAAGAAATGGTTCGAGCTGGTGCAAGTTCCGATCGAAGACATCAATGCCGAGAACAAGCTCGTCAACGATGGCGAGAAGTCCAACGAGCAGATCATGAAGCACGCGACCGATTGGGTCGCCGCCCATAAGTCCGAATGGGACAAGTGGATCGCGGAAGCCAAGGCCGCAAAGTAAGACCAAAGGCGCTGCCGCTGTTGGCGGCAGCGCCTATATATGGTGCTGCATGACGCTTCTCCGACAATGCGCAGTCGAGGCAGAACGAAGGAGCCGCCGCTACCGGTTTCTTGATGCTACCGTTGAAGCGAATGGCCGTCGAATGTGGCAGCCATCCGCGATCAGACGGTGGAAGGCCTCGGTGTCAGGATCGGCCGCGATGCGCGACAGGCGAGGTCGCCTTGAATAGACGTCCCGTGTCGAGACCGATGAGACGTGCCACAGTTGCAAGGAATCCAAGCCACAGAGCATTGAGGAGGACGGCAAACGTGTTTTCCGCCCTACAGCCATATCCACTGCGTCGTATTGGTGATAACGCGGGGGTCTCACAGGAGAAACATCTTGACCCTCAATGAACAGCACCAGATTATCTTGAACGCCTTCTACAACCCACGCTTCGGCGTTTCGCCGACGGCCACGAAAGGCGCCGTCGAGAGCCATGCGCGGAAGCACCAGTTGCAGGGGGACGACTATGCAAAAGCGTTGGATAGCGCGATTGCCGCCGGGCTCGTTGTGCCGATGGCCGGTTCCAGCCTTTCTATCCGGAATGCCGGACGCAACATGCTTCCGAGGCGCTAGTCGGTCAGCCATGTACGCAACAGCCGTTGGCGCCGCAACGCATTGGCATCAACGGCTGGCGAACTTGGTGACGCGCGAAATCCGGCAGTGTGGCTCGCCTCGGGTGAAAGCGCTTTCGTTGTCGGGCAGGCTTCTGTGATTGACGGAGGCAGAACTGAAAAGCTGCTGGTCAGGGTTTCGTGATCGCACTTATCGAAGCGGATGGCACCCGAATAATGCGCTCGTCTGCGATCAGACGACGGAACGATTCAGTTCAGGATTGCCGGCGACGCAGGACAGACAAGATTGCCTCGAATCCGACCTGAACCAAGCTGCGACCACACGCCCCCGCTGATCCAGCTTTCCTTGACGGTCATTACTCCTTGGTCGGCATGCCGGAGACGTATGCAGATTGGAAAGCTTTTCTCCGAGACATTGCCTATGTCGCGGGTCCTGATCTCGATAGGGCTTGTCGCAAATCTTCCGGCTTCGGGGCGGATCTCCAGCGAGGATCCGGTGCCCCATTTTCACAGCTGCCCTGCCTTGTATTCCCCAACCAGATTGCGACAGGCGCGGATGGTCAGAGCCATCACAGTCAATGTCGTGCCTGCTATGCCGCTGCCCGGAAAGGCACTCGCATCCGTCACGATCAGGTTAGGTACGTCCCAGCTCCGATTAAATGGATTGAGCACCGAGTCCCGGCTGGATGCGCCCATCCGTGCACCGCCGGTCTCGTGGATGGCAGCGCCCATGCACATGGTCTTGCGGAACCATGTGCGGAACATGAAACGGCTGAACGGATCGGCGTCGGGGAAAGCGCCTCGGCCCATTTCGGTCAGGCCGTGCGGCGAGCCGATGAATTCGAGCTCGCCACCGACGTCGCGGACCATGTCTACCATGACCTGCTGCTGCCGGCGCAGCAGCGCGTGTTCTTCGTCATGCATGACACAGCGGATATGCGGAACGGGAATTTTCCAGGCGTCCTTGCGCTTTGGATCAAGGGTGATGCGGTTGTCGGCATAGGGCAGCATGCGGCCGAAGCCGAAAAAGGCGAGACGTGCAGGAGCATCATCCGGCGTAGGCGCACGGCCGACACTGCCTTGATAATTGAAATCGCCGCGCGTGGATGATTGCGCGTCGAAGCGCGGTATGAAGATGCCGCCGGACGGATTGTAGAAGGGATCCGCAGGCGCGGAATCATCTTCCGCCCAGCCTCTGGCTTTCGCAAAGGAGCCGAAAGCCAGGCAGGGAAGCTGGTCCATGAAATAGCGCCCGAGGGTGCCTGAACTGTTGCCCAGCCCCTGCGGATGCCGGGCCGAAGCCGAATTCAACAGCAGGCGGACACTTTCGATCGGCGAGGCCGAAAGCACGACCAGATTTGCCCGGATGGTCTCCACCCCGCCCGTGAGGCGGTCGATGAATTCGGCGCCGATGGCACGGCCACCTTGCTCGTCGGTCAATATCCGGCGCACGATCGCGTCATGGCGGATGGTCAGGCGCCCGGTGGCGAGCGCATCGCGCAAGGGCCGTGGCGTCCGCTCGGTTTCAGGCGCGATATAGCGCCAGGAGACAACGTGTCGGTCCGGCCAGCGCTCTTCCACTGCACGTTTGAAAGTCTCTTCCGCGGGCGTCAGTTTCGCCGGCTTGGCATAGACGCCGTCCGGCAGGGTCGAAACGCCATCTGCATTGCCATAAAGCCCGAGATGGGATTCGACTTCGGCATAGTATGGCTGCAGTTCATCATAGGAAATCGGCCAATCGACGCCGCTGCCGGTCAGCGTCTTGATCTTGAAATCGTCATCGGTCCAGCGCAGCAGAACGCGGCCGAAGCTGTGCAACCGTCCCCCGGCCTGACGGCCACGGATCCACAGAAATGGCGCATCCTTCTGCGTCGTATAGGGGTTCTTGCGATCATTGACGAAGAAGTGGCTGAACCGCTCGGTAAAGAACGCCGCTCGCGCCTGGATGGGCTGGCCCTTGATGGTGGCGCGGGCGCGCTCCCAGATATTGATGCTGCTGGCCGGCAGCTTCTTGCGGGTGGGATCGAAATCCCTGGTACCGACTGCCGGGCCGGCTTCGAGCAGAAGCACGGAAAGCCCCTGCGCGGTCAATTCCTTGGCCGCAAAAGATCCGGCCGCGCCGGATCCGATCACCAGCGCATCGTAAATGGTCTGAGACATCTGTCATTCCGTATGTTGTAGAGGCAGCGTCAGAGGCGCACGCCATCGGCGTCGAAAAGGGAAGCCTTGGCGATGTCCAATCCGGGTGAGATCATCTCGCCCGGCTCCAGCGTCACATCGCCCATGACCCTGAAGGAAAGGCCTTCGCCGGCCCATTCGAACCAGACCACGGTGTCCGTGCCCATTGGCTCGACGACGGAAACCACGCCCGGGATGGTCGGCAAATCTTTGGTCCTTTCGTCGGAGACGAAATGCTCCGGCCTGAGCCCGAGCGTTGCTGGGGATGCTTTCGGCTCAGTCGCGAACGGATAGGCCGAGAGATCGACCTGCAGGTCCTTGCTTTTGAACATGGGGGTGCGATCCCGGAGCACGATCTCGCCTTCGATGAAATTCATTGCCGGAGACCCGATGAAGCCGGCCACATAGCGATTGGCCGGCTGGTGATAGATCTGTTTCGGCGTGCCGAGCTGCATGATCCGGCCCTCGCGCATGACGGCGATGCGGTCGGCGAGCGTCAGCGCCTCCACCTGGTCATGGGTCACATAGATCATGGTATTGCCGAGCTGCTGGTGCAGTTTCTTGATCTCGACGCGCAATTCGTTGCGCAGCTTGGCATCGAGATTGGAAAGCGGCTCGTCGAACAGAAAGACGCTGACCTGGCGCACCAGGGCCCGGCCGATCGCCACGCGCTGGCGCTGCCCGCCGGAAAGCTGAGCAGGACGGCGGTCGAGCAGGTTTTCCAGATGCAGCAATGCAGCGGTCTTTTCGACGCGATGGGCAATTTCGGTCTTCGGCAGGCCGGCAACCCTGAGGCCGAAGGAAAGGTTCTTGCGGACGGTCATGTGCGGATAAAGGGCATAGGACTGGAAGACCATGCCGATACCGCGGTCCTTTGGTTCTTCCCAGGTTACATTGCGGCCCGAAATCCAGATTTCGCCTTCCGACGTCTCGTTGAAGCCGGCGATCGTGTTGAGAAGCGTGGATTTTCCGCAGCCGGACGGCCCGAGCAGCACCAGGAATTCGCCGACGCCGATATCCAGCGATAGCCGCTCGATGACGGTATGCGTGCCATAGGCGATCTTCAGATCGCGGATGGAAATCGATGCGTCCATAAGGTCTACCCTTTCACCGCGCCGGCGGCGATGCCACGGACGAACCAGCGCCCGGAGAAGAAATAGATGGCGAGCGGCACGAGCGCCGTGAGGATGGTGGCGGCCATGTTCACATTGTATGCGCGCTCGCCCATCGTCGTGTTGACGATATTGTTGAGCTGCACAGTCATCGGCAGGTTGTCGCGGCCGGCGAAGACGAGCCCGAGCAGGAAATCATTCCAGATGCCGGTGAATTGAAACAGCGAGGCGACGACGATCATCGGCACCGATAGCGGCAGCATGATCTCGAAGAAGATCCGCCAGAACCCAGCGCCGTCGACACGCGCGGCGCGGCAAAGCTCTTCCGGAATGTTGACGAAATAGTTGCGGAACAGGAGCGTCACCAGCGGCAGGCCGAAGATCACATGAACGAGGATGATGCCGCCAAGCGAATTGTAGAGCCTGAGGTTCGCCATCATCCTCACCATCGGGTAAAGGAAGATCTGATAGGGGATCAGGCCGCCGGCCATCAGCAGCGCGAACAGGATGCGGGCGCCCGATGACCGCCAGAAGGACAGCGCATAGCCATTCAAGGCGCCGATGAAGACGGAGATCGCCACCGCCGGAACTGTGATCTTGACCGAATTCCAGAAGCCTGCACGAACGCCGACGCATTCTATGCCCATGCAGGCGCCAGACCAGGCCGTGCTCCAGGCGCTGAGGTCGAGCTTATGGGGAAAGGCGAAAATCTGGCCGAGCCGGATTTCGTCCATGGTCTTCAGCGAGGTGACGATCATGACGAAGAGCGGCAGCAGAAAAAGCAGCGCGGCGATGAAAAGAAATGCATAGACGCCGATCCGGCCGGGTGTGAGACGAGACGGTTTCGGTCCATTCGGACGCGGGCTGTCGGTCATTGGGCACCTCCCTGGCGTCTCGTCCGCATGTGCAGCGCATAGCGGACAGGGGCGACGATGGCGATCACGGTGAGCACCAGCACGGTGGCGCCGGCCGTCGCGAGCCCGAGATTCTGCCGCTGGAACAGGCTGTCCATGATGAATTTGGCCGGCACTTCCGTCGCATAGCCCGGCCCGCCATCGGTCATGGCGACGATCAGGTCATAGGTCTTGATGACGCCCATGGCGAGCAGCATGCCGGCTGCGGCCAGCGCCGGCCCAAGCTGCGGCAGGATGATGGAAAGATAAATACGCCAGACGGGGATGCCATCGATCTGGGCGGCGCGCCACTGTTCGGTTTCGATGCCGCGCATGCCGGCGAGCGCGATCACCATGACGAGCCCGGCCCCTTGCCAGATACCGGCAATGACGACAGCGTAGATCGCCATCCTCGGGTTGACCACCCAATCGAAGGTGAAACCTTGCCAGCCAAAGGCGCGAAAGCTCGCCTGGATGCCCAGCGTGGGGTTCATCAACCATTGCCAGACGAGACCGGTCACGACGAAGGACATGGCATAGGGGTAGAGAAAGATCGTCCTGAACATACTTTCGAAGCGGACTTTCCTGTCGAGCATGGCGGCCAGCAGGAAGCCGAGGACAAGGCAGCCGGCGACGTAGAGAAGGCCAAAGACAGTGACGTTCTGCAGCGCTGCCAGCCATTTCGGCGTCGAGAACAGCTTCGCATATTGCGCGAAGCCGACATAGTTCGAGGACGGAAACAGCGTTGAATCCGTGAACGACAAGCGGATCGACCATAGCATCGTGCCGATATAGACGACGATCACCGCTGCCCAGGTCGGCAGCAGCGCCGCAGTGGCGGCATATGAACGCTTTGGCCTTCGCATCATCGAAAACTCGCTGGGGGTCAGAATCTCTTGAACCAGGCATCCATTTATTGCGTGTCAGTGCAATCGCATATGACGAAAGACCCTCTCTGGCCTGCCGGCCATCTCCCCCACAAGGGGGGAGAAGACTCGCGGCATGCTCCTTGCCTCAATTAGGGCACAGCGGAGCCGCGGGTTAAGCCCCTCCCCCTTGTGGGGAGGGATTTGGGGCGGGGTCTTCACTTCAATGCGACAGCTCTAAACTGCATACGGATGGCCGGATATTCGGACCATATTACTGGAAGATGCTCGAGAATTTGGCGGCTTCCTCGTCGATATTGGCCGAGGAGTTGCTCCAGAAGGCGTCGACATAATCCGTCAGCGCGCCGGCCTGCTGCGGCGTGAGAATGATGGCCTGGTCCGGAACGATCTTGCCGGCGCTCATCAGCTCAAGGCCCTTCTGGGCACAGACATCGAGTTGCGACTTGTCGACATCGGTGCGCATCGGGATCGAACCCTTCTTGATGCTGAATGCCACCTGCACCTTGGGGTCCATGACCACCTCCGCCAGCAGCTTCTGCGCCTTGTCCTGACTGGCATCGCCGGTCTTCGGATAGTCGAAGGAGTCGGCGACATAGACCATGCCGTCGGATTCCGGCACGATGGCGCAACCATAATCCTTGCCCGGCACCTTGCCGGCGACGATGAATTCACCCTTGGCCCAATCGCCCATGAACTGCACGCCGGCCTTGCCGGTGATCACCATGGCTGTCGCATCGTTCCAGTTGCGGCCCGGCGCGCCCTCGTCGACGTAAGCCCGCATCTTGCCAAGAATGGCCAGCGTCTTCTTGATCCCGTCGACGGATTTGGCGCTGTTATCCTTGTCGACATAGATCTTCAGGAAGCCGTCGATGCCCACCTGGGACAGGAGGATCATGTTGAACACCTTGGTTTCCTGCCATGACTGGCCGCCCCAGGCGATCGGCAGAAGGCCGGCTGCCTTCAGCTTGTCCATATCGGCGAAGAATTCGTCCCAGCTCTTCGGCTCGCCGGCAATGCCGGCCTTGGCGAACGCCTCCTTGGAATAGAACATCCAGCTCTCGCCATGAGCGCCGGTGGGGGAGAGGTAGACCTTGCCCTCATAGGAGATGAAATCGTAGATCGTCTTCGGCAGGACATCCTTCCATTTTCCCGCCGCAGCGATGTCGTCGATCGGGTTCATCAGGCCCTGCTTGATGAAATCGGCCGGATCATGGCCAATAACCACCTGCTTGGCGGTCGGCGGGTCGCCGGCGACGACGCGGTTCTGGAAAGCGGCATCCGCCGCGCCGAAGCCGGCGATCGACGAATCCTTCCATTCCCCTCCCCGCTTCTCGAATTCGCTGCGGATCACATTGAGCGCCGCTGCCTCGCCGCCGGATGTCCAGGATGTCATGACTTCCGCCTTCGGCTTATCTTCGGCCCGAGCGGGCGCGGAAACCGCAATCAGTGCGGCTCCGGCAAGCAACAGTTTCATTGCATTCTTCATCGTTCCACCTCTTAAAAGGGCCCTCTTTGCGGGGCCGTTGATCGTTCGGTCTTAGAAGTCAGCGATAGATCGGCAGCAGCGCCTGGCGGACAAGCGTCAGTCCATTGGCAATGTCGCGCACCGGATCGGGCGCTGCGTCGAGTTCGAGAATGGCCCAGCCCTCGTAGGCGCGATCGCGCAGCAGCCGGATCCAGCGCTGCCAATCAACGCGCCCCAAGCCAAAGCCGCAGAAATAGGGCTGGTGGCGCTCGTGGATCTCAGCATCGATCGGCGTATCTGATGGCATCGGCCCGAGCGCGTCCTTCCAGTGGGCGATGATCATCCGCTCATGGTGACGATCGACGAGCGGGATCGGGTCGGAGCCGGCGACGATGATGTGGGCAGTGTCGGGGCACATATGCACATAGGCCGGATCGGTGAGCAGCATCATCAGATCGACGTCACGCGCAGACGCGAAGATCGAGTGAGCCTCGGTGTGAAGCGCCAGCTTCACGCCCCTGGCGTAGAGAATAGCGCCGAGACGATTGAGGAAATCGGCGATCTTGCGGGCATTGTCGAAATCATGGAAGCGCACCGGCTGCGCGCCGAGTGTCTGGCGCAGCGGTGCGCCGATGACCATGATGTCGCTGCCGCATGCCCTCAGGAAATCGGCGTATTTCTCAGCTTTTTCGATCAGAGCGGCCTGCGCCTGAGGCTCGGTGAAATCGCCGGCCGCTTCGAGTTCGGCGAAAAAGCCGCTGCTGAGCTCGAGGCCGCGGTTTGACAGCTCGGAGGCGAAGGCTTCGACCGAGCCATAGGTCTTGATCGCATCCTGCCAGTTGAACGGCGAAAAGGTGAGCTCGACGCCGGTCACGCCAGAGGCCTGGACGCTGTCGAGAGCCTTATCCCAGAAGGCGCGCGGCTGTGCACGGGCATAGTCGGTGATCGCATCAAAGCCATCGACACCCCAGAAGCCGGGGTGAAAGAAGGTCACGAGATCGACACCGAAACGAAGCTTGTTGGCGGCAGCCATTGCTTTTCCATTTCCCACGGCACGGAACATCGTTTGCGGAGTGAGCCTCCACATCGAAAATCCGCATAAATTCCATCATGTTACGAGTGGCAATCGTTTGCCATTTCCCGATAATAGCCGTGCCGTTTGGTTATGCAAGCATTTTTTGGCAATCGTTTGCCAAATGGCCCGAATTGCCATAGCATCCGAACTGCAGGTATTCGGAGGAAAGACCAAAGCGTGAAGAAAAACAAAACCTTGCTCGGGGAGGATTCCGGCCCGTTGATGGCCGACGTTGCGCGCTACGCCGGGGTGGCGATTTCCACGGTCAGCCGCGCGCTCGCCAATCCCGCGCGCGTCAATGAGAAGACCCGCGCCAGGATCAGTGCCGCAGCCGAAGCTCTCGGCTATACGCCGAACGCCATGGCGCGCAATCTCAGAGTCGGCAAGTCCAATATCATCATGATCATCCTGCCGGGCTCGCTGCACTATGGCGCCTCGCAGATCATCCCGCAGGTGCTRCAGGCGATCAACCAGTCCTTGATCCAGAACGGCTACAATCTGATGATTGCCAACCTGGATCGCGACGAAACCTCCGAGCGGCACATTCTCAACCTTGCCTTTGGCGGCTCGGTGCGGGGGGCGATCATCCTGTCATCGAAACTGCCCGAAGTCGGCGGCCGTTCGCTCGCCGAGGCCGGGCTGCCGATCGTCTCGCTGCTTCTCGATATGAGCGAAGCTGCCGTTCCGTCCGTCGTCACCAATGATCGCAGCGCGATGGCGGAGGCCACCCGGACATTGATCCAGCTTGGCCATCGGCGCTTTTTCTATATAGCGGGACCATCCGACAATTATCACGACATCGAGCGCTTCGGCGGGGTGGTCGATGCTTTCCACGAGGCTGGGCTGGACCCAGCATCGATCATCCGCTCAGGCGGCATATTCTCCTACCAGCACGGTTTCGAGGCCGGACAGCAGGCGATCGAGGATTTTTCAGCCCTTGACGTCAAGCCAACTGCCGTTATCGCCGAGTGCGATGATATGGCGATCCCGTTCATCAGCGGGGTGCAGGCCCTCGGCTGGCGCATCCCCGAGGAACTTTCCGTCGTCTCCTTTGATGGCTCGCCGGTTTGCAAATATTGCCATCCGCCGCTGTCGACGATCGAGCAACCAGTGGAGGAGATGGGCAAGGCGGCGGTGGCGAACCTGATGCAGCAGATCGATGATGCCGAACAGGAAGCCCCGATGCGGCTGGTTGTTCCGAGCAGGCTGATCCTTCGGAGAAGTGTCTCGGCAGCTCCGCCCGTTGATCTTACGTCATAGCGATTTCCGGGTACTCGAGTCTGGTCCCGATGAGGAAGAAGGTATTAGCCCCGCGACGGGACCAATATTCCACGCTGAAACACATCAAAGTGCGCGATCCAAGTCGCGCCTACACATTCTGGTCCGGCCAGGCAATTCCTGTATAGTCGCTGCGCGCACGCACCGGGAGAATCATGACCAGCGGCCTCCACCATATCACCCTGATCACCGGAAGGATTCAGGACAATGTCGATTTCTATGCCGGTTTTCTCGGCCTGAGGTTGGTCAAGCGCACTGCAGGTTTCGAGGATGCGACGCAACTTCATCTTTTCTACGGCGATGCCGAAGCGACACCGGGATCCCTCGTTACATTTCTCGCATGGGAAAACGGCTCGCATGGCCGTGTCGGGCACGGTGCAGCCGGGGAAATCGCGTTCACCATCCACTCCGGCTCCATCGGATTCTGGCTGACCCGCGCCCTGACGTTCGGCGTCAAGGCCTCCGGCCCATCACCGGAATTCGGGGAACCGATGCTGCGGCTGACTGATCCCGACGGTGTCATCGTCAAGATCGTCGGGGTTGCCGATGTCGGAGAAACGAGACCCTGGGTGACGCCGGGAATAAGCAGCGCCGATGCGATCCAATGTCTGCACAGTGCAACGATCTTTTCCGAGAAGCCGTCCGACACCGTCGAATTTCTGACCCGGAATATGGGTTTTGCCGAGCGGACAAGAAGTGAGACGATTGTTCGCCTGGCCTCGGATTCCGGTAGCCTTGTCGATGTTCGCGATGCGTCAGGTTTCTGGACGGCGGCGCCCGGCACCGGGACCATCGACCATATCGCCCTGCGCGCACCCGATCGGAGCCATGTCGAAGACGTTGCGCGACAGCTCCAGGCGCAGGGTTACGACGCCATCAATGCCCATGACCGCAAATATTTCTACTCGCTCTATGTGCGCGAGCCGTCAGGCACGCTGATCGAACTTGCCACTGACGGCCCGGGATTTACCGTCGACGAACCGTCTGATGCTTTGGGAGAGCGACTTTTCATCCCGCCGCAGTTTTCGGACGACGACAATATTCGCGTCGTGCTGCCGCAATTCGGGCTGCCGGGCGAACCGCACACGCTCTACCGGGAACTGCCCTTCATTCACCGCATTCATGAGCCCGACCAGCCCGATGGCTCGGCAGTGATGCTGCTGCATGGCACCGGCGGAAACGAGACCAGCCTGCTGCCGCTTGGCCGGCGGCTGTTTCCGAATTCGACATTGATCGGTCTCAGAGGCCGGGCAGTCGAGGAAGGCGTCGCGCGCTTCTTCATCCGCTTCGATCCCACGACTTTCGATCAGAGGGATATTGCTGCCGAATCCATGGCCCTTGCGGCATTCGTCGAGGGTGCAACAGAAGCCTATCGCCTTGATCCGCAGCGGATCACCTTTGTCGGCTATTCCAATGGCGCCAACATGATCGGCGCCACCCTGCTGCTGCAGCCGGGTCTGGTCCATCGCGCCATATTGATCCGGCCGATGATGGTGCTGGATAGCGTGCCAGACTCCGCTCGCTCTGACGCACATGTCCTGATGTTGAGCGGCGCGAACGATCCCTATCAATCCTACGCTGCCCCATTGGAACATGCCCTTATCGCTGCCGGCGCAGTGGTGTGTCACGAGAATGTCGATGTCGGCCACGGCCTATCGGACAAGGATGAAGCGCTGGCCGCGGGATGGCTGCAAACCCGGCATTGAGACCCCTTGTCCAAGAGCTCGAGTTCGCCGGTCGCGTTGCGAATGGATACGCCACTTGGCGCGGTGGCAGCAACCGGCGGAGACGCGTCCAATAGAAGCAGAGAGGGGTTTGTGCTTGCGCTGTTTGTCGGATGGTCGCAAAGCCCTGTTGCAATGCGTGGCAATGGCCTACAACGACATCGCATTGTTTGAATTCGCTAAACGAAAGTCTATCCATGCCTACCCAGCTTTCCCTCTCGCGCGACAGAATTTCCGTGCTTCTGCTTGAAGGCATCAGCCAGAGCGCCGTGGACTATTTTTCGTCGTGCGGATACACCAACCTCGTGCATCTACCGAAAGCGCTCGACGACAAGGATCTCAAAGCCCATATCGCCGATGCGCATATCATTGGCATTCGCTCCCGAACGCAGCTGACAGACGAGATTTTCGAATCCGCCAAGAAGCTGATTGCCGTCGGCTGTTTTTCCGTCGGCACGAACCAGGTCGATCTGGAAGCGGCGCGCCGCCGCGGGATTCCGGTGTTCAACGCGCCTTATTCGAACACACGCTCGGTGGCCGAACTTGTGATCGGCGAGATCATTATGCTGACACGGCAAATCTTCCCGCGTTCGGCGTCTGCGCATCAAGGCGGATGGGAGAAATCCGCGGTCGGCAGCCGTGAGGTGCGCGGAAAAACCCTTGGCATCGTCGGCTACGGCAATATCGGCTCGCAGCTGAGTGCTCTTGCGGAAAGCATGGGCATGGTGGTGCGCTATTTCGATCTCTCTGACAGGCTGCGCCGCGGCAATTCGGAATCGATGGCTTCGCTCGGCGAGCTTCTCGAAATCTCGGACTATGTGACGATGCATGTTCCGGAGACGCCATCGACGTACAACATGATTACCGAAGCCGAGCTGCGCCGCATGAAGAAAGGTGCCATATTCATCAACAATTCTCGCGGCACTGTGGTCGATCTCGACGCGCTGGCGAAAGTCCTGAAAGACGGCCATTTGGCCGGTGCTGCAATCGATGTATTTCCCAAGGAGCCGGCATCGAACAAAGAGCGGTTCGAAACGCCGCTACAGGGCTTGAGCAATGTTATTCTGACACCGCATATCGGCGGCTCGACAGAAGAAGCCCAGGAGCGCATCGGCGGGGAAGTCTCCCGAAAGCTGGTCGAATATTCCGATATCGGCTCAACGATGGGCGCCGTCAACTTTCCGCAGGTCCAGTTGCCTGAACGCCCGAACGGTAAGCGCTTCATCCATGTTCACGAAAACCGCCCCGGCATGCTCATCCAGCTGAACGAGATCTTCTCGTCACGTGGGCTGAATATCGCCGCCGAATTCCTGCAAACCCATGGCGATACCGGTTATGTGGTCATCGAAGTCGAGGACGCGTCCCTGACAGCCGAAGACATCCTTAAGGCGTTACGGGAGATACCGGGGACGATCAGAACGCGATTGCTCTACTGACGCATCGGGCATTGGTGCATCGCCATTGCGACCGGCAGGCGCTGCACGCGCCTCTCCTATAGTGATTTTCGTATGATGTCAGTAGTTTAGGCATTTGTCTCGGATGCCATAGCTGCTTGGCGCAGATAAGAGCCATGGCCGTACTGCACGGCGGCCGACATTCTCAATTACAGGCGCGCCCCATCCGAACCGTCCCCAATTTCAGCTTGGATACCAAGCGTATAGCGCCGATTTAGATTGCGGACATCACCTGGTGGACGCGGTTTCTGAAGTTTCACGCGTTCTTGCTCGATCAAGGTGAACTCTAGGGCATCCTGGCCTTGAACTATCCTTCGCAGATTTCTCAAGAACAAGCCAACATCGCCGAAGTAATTTTGGTCTGTCCGCACCAGGTTCTCTACGCGCTAGACTTCGACAGTAACGACATTCGAGCGCGTAATACCGTTTTCAATCTGTCGCTCGATGATCGCAAGGCGCGCCTGAGGCTGCAAGACTTCCGAAAACCTCTTAACTGTCACGGCGTGATCATCGTTATTATAGATAATCAGGAAGAACTTTCCGTCGTGGTATAAGTATGTTTCGGCGTAGGTAGTTGCCGTGCGAATATTTTCCAACGTGGAGATCGCATCCAACTTCGCTTCTATCGCATTAATCTCAGCAATTCTTGACGCCCGGTCGGGCACGCCGGGCACGACCGGGCAGCCCTCGACATAGGCGAATTCGGCGGACACAAGTCTGAACAATCGGAGCCATCGTAGGCGCTGGATGAAAGGCTCACGACTGGGATGAAGATACCCCAATGGCCTGGAAAGCCGCACATTTGGGCGCACTGACAATCCTAAGCAAGCAGGACTGACAATACAACGGTCCTACTGACAAACCAAAGGAACCCTATCATCAACTGATACCATTCAGCTATTTGGGAATTCAAGAGAAACGAATGGTGCTGCCAGAGAGGATTGAACCCGGACGGTTTCAAATAGACGGTTGATTTATAAGCACAAATTACGCAGTAGGGCAACCCGTGTACATGACCGCTGTGTACGCCAGCGCTTGACCACCCGTAAGGTCGCTTCTCGTTAATGGAACGTTTGGCTTCGCTTAACTTTCCGATGGAGCGCACAAGGAGGTCAACCTTCGCGGACCACCAGTGTGTTGCCTTCGCGCAGAGCAGGCGTTTGCTCTGCCATTCTGACTAGCGAATATCTCGGCGTTTGACGATGGACACTTGGTTCGAGGGGTTTACGTCTTAAAGCGCGCGATATATGCGGTTCATAGTAACTGGGCCAGGGAGGCTATTTGATGAAATTCAATCCATTCAAGCCCAACTCAATGGCAGGCCCAGGCATGTTCAATGGTCGTTTGGAGGAGCTTAAAACTATTGAAAAGTGCTTGTTCCAGACGAGGCATGGGAACCCGCAGCATTTCTTAATAGAGGGAGAACGGGGCATTGGAAAAAGCTCGTTGTTCCTTTTTGTGCATGCACTGGCGTCAGAGCCCGATTTAAAAGTAGTTGAGCGATAACAGCAGGTTGTGATTCCCTTTTGGTGCTAAATCAAAATGGGGTTTCCGATGACCTGGACTGTTATCGCTCGGCGTGAGCATAACCGAGACGCGCTTCGTTTTCCAAGTGATTTGACAG
>NZ_JBFUFK010000055.1:0-93643 GCF_056403475.1 Rhizobium sp. P2_G9
GCTACGCGGCCGGCCGATGGCCGACCCTTGCCCCGCTCTGCGCGCGATGCCATACAAAACCGTAAGGTCGGGACGAACAGGAAGGCCAACCCGTCGAACAAACAGGAAATCCCTAACTCATACCTTGACAGCAAAATCCTCATGTGAGGAGGGAGAATGACTCGTGGCACGCTCACCGCTCCAAATAAACATCACTGGGAATGCGACGGTAGAGTGGAGGCGAGCGAGCGCCCCCATCCACTCTCCCCCCTTGTGGGGGAGATGTCCGGCAGGACAGAGGGGGGTGTGCCACAAGCGATTGTCCTGGTCTTCGAAACCAAACCCTGCACATTTTTCACCAAATCCTGCTCATTCGAGACTGGTCACCACTCGTAGGATGATCGCCGCGAAAGACCTGAAAACCGGGCGCTCGCAGGGGAACCAATCAACAGGATGGAGACGGAAATGGCCGATACCGAAAACAAGTCCGCATTATCGGAACTTAAGGCACATGCGCTTTCCGGAAGGATCAATCGCCGCGGCTTCATGCAGGGCGCGTTGGCTCTGGGGCTGGGGGTCACAGCCGCTTCGAGCCTCTGGACGCGTGAAGTCGCGGCGGCCACGCCGAAGAAGGGCGGCACCTTCCGCGTCGGCCTTGATGATGGCAACACGTCCGATACGCTCGATCCGACGACCTACAATTCGCGCTTCATGATCACCATGGCCCATACGCGCAACAATTTCCTCACCGAAATCGCCCCGGACAATACAGTGACCGGCGAACTGGCGGAAAGTCTGGAAGCGTCGAAGGATGCGAAGACCTGGACCTTAAAGCTGCGCAAGGGCGTGGAATTCCACAACGGCAAGACTTTCGATGCCAAGGATGCGGCGGCCTCGCTCAACCTGCATCGCGGCGCTCAGTCGAAATCCGCCGCCAAGCCGCTGCTGTCGGCCATCGACGAGATCAAGGTCGATGACAACAATACGCTGGTGCTGAAGCTCAAGCAGGGCAATGCCGACATTCCCTTTGCGCTGACCGACTATCATCTGATCATGCTGCCGCTCGGCAAGGACGGCAAGATAGATCCGCTCGACAATGCCGGCACCGGCGGCTATGTGCTCGACAGTTTCGAGCCGGGCGTGCGCGCAACGATGAAGCGTTTCGCCAATTACTGGAAGCCGGACAAGGCGCATTTCGACGAGGTCGATTTCACCGCCGCCAATGACGTCGTCGCCCGGCAATCGGCGCTGCAATCGACCACCTTCGATGCGATCATCGAATGCGACTACAACACCGTCGACCTGATGGCCCAGGACGATGGCATCAAGGTGGACGAGGTGCCGTCCGGCACGCATGTCGGCATGCCGATGTTCTGTGACGCCAAGCCGTTCAGCAATCTCGATCTCAGGATGGCCCTAAAGCTCGCCACCGACCGCGAGCAGCTGATGAAGCGGGTGCTGAAGGGCCATGGCTCTATCGGCAACGACCAGCCCATCGCGCCGACTATGCCCTTCTATGACGCCGGCCAGAAGCAGCGGCCCTACGATCCCGACCAGGCCCGCGCGCTGATCAAGAAGGCCGGCCTCGACGGCCTGACGATCCAGCTCTCGGCCGCCGACACCGTGATTACCGGCGCCACGGACATGGCGGTGCTGTTCGCCGAAATGGCCAAGAAGATCGGCGTCAATGTCGAGGTCAAGCGCGAGGTCAATGACAGCTACTGGAGTGACGTCTGGCTGAAGAAGCCGTTCTGCATGGCCGGCTGGGGCCAGCGTCCGACGCCGGATATCATCTTCTCGCTCGGCTATGCCAAGGGCGCCGATTGGAATGAATCGCATTTCGACAATGACCGCTTCAACAAGCTCCTGATCGAGGCGCGTGCCGAGATCGAAACCAAGAAGCGCGCGGAGATGTATGGCGAAATGCAGCGCATCGTCAGCGACAAGGGCGGCACGATCATCCCGTTCTTCCGCAACTGGATCTATGCGCGGCGCTCCAACGTCATGCATGGCGAAAAGCTGTCCGCCAGCTGGCCGCTCGACGGCGCCCGCGGCGCCGAGCGCTGGTGGTTCGCATGACATCGCGGGAGCCTCGGCGAGAGGGCGAACCCGCCGCGGCTCCGCCGGCGCTCGATTGGCTGAATGGCGATGTGGCGATGCTGCGACGTGAATACGAGCGACAGCGGGCCAAGCCGATGCCGGCGTGGGCGGCGTGGGTGGAGGTCGGTGGCGGGAGTGCTCGGGTGTTGGCGCATGCCGCGTCGGGGCAGGGCGATGCAGCCATCGTCTATTTCCACGGCGGCGGCTTCATCGTCGGCTCGCCGCTGACGCATGCGGACATCACCGTGGCGCTCTGCCGGGAGAGCGGCTTGTCGCTTTATTCGGTCGATTATCGCCTGGCACCCGATTTCGTCGCGCCGGCGCCGGTCGAGGATGGCGTGGCTGCCGTCGCGCATCTGGTGAGGATGGGCGTCGGAAAAATCATCCTGTGCGGCGACTCTGCCGGCGGCGCGATAGCGCTGGCGCTGGAGGCCAGCCTGCCACAGGCGCTGCGGTCCAATGTCATTGCGGTCTGCAGTTTCTACGGCGCCGATGGCCGGCTCGACAGCCCGTCTCTGCTCGCACGCGGAAATCGCGCCGATGGAACCGATGCGGCCTGCGTGGGGCGCTATTTCGCTCTTGCCAACGGCGGCGCGGCGCAGAACGTCTATTCCTCCGCCCACATCGCTCGGCCTTCATCCGTGCCGGTTTACCTGATGGCTGCGGCCGACGACCCCCTGCTGGACGATAGCCTTGAAATGGCAGCGGCGCTTCGGGCTTGTGGACGGACAGTCGTTATCGACGTGGTCGAGGGGGAGGGGCACGGCTTTTTGCACAATGTCGATGTGTCCGCCAAGCCCGCGGCCGCGATGAAGCGCGTCGCGGCCTGGATATCGGCTAGGGTACGGTGAGCGTGCGAGCCTGAGCGGAAGGCCGCCTGGAGAAAGCGGTCGGGCTGTGCCAGCGGAAATTTGCGCTTTGTTCAGGACGGCCAAAGGAGCGACATAACCGGGAATTGGTATCTCAATGCCGCGCCCGTTCGCCCCTGAGATACCATTCAGTCCGTAAGCCCGGCCTTCGCCACGCCCTCTCGTATCCTGTCTCCATATTCCTGGTTCCGAAACGGCAGGCGAGCCAGGTGCCCCTCGAATGAATATTTCGGGTTTACGTCTTTCAGCTCTTGCCACACGCGCCTGGCCTCGTCGACCTCACCGAGGTGACCCAGTGTGGCTGCCAGGAAGGCACGCGAAAGGTCGGTCTTCGGCGAAAGGTGGATCCGTTCGCGAAAGGCTGCTGCCGCCGCCTCGTATTGACCGGCCACCAGATAGGCCGAACCGAGGAAATGCAGGTATTGTTGAGAGAAACCCGGTTCCAGGCGCATGGCGCGCTCAATATCCGGGACCGCTTCCAATGGATGGCCCAGATAGACCAGGGCTAGACCGCGTGTTCCATAAGCAAGCGCATAGTTCGGATTGAGCTCCAGCGCCTTCTCCACCGCGGATCTGGCACCGTCCAGGTCTCGCTTCCAAATCGCAATGACGGCGGCGGCATAATGCGCATAGGGTTCGTTCGGTCCTTTTTCTATGGCTTGTGCTGCGAAATGAGCGGCCAGATCAAGGCCATCTGGCGTGTCGGCCCAACGGTTCTGGAAGTCGAGACAATAAGCCATGCCGAGCCCTGCATAAGGCTCCGCGTAGTTGGGATCGAAGTCGATCGCGCGCCTTAGGATTTCGACGATCTGAAGGAAGACGTCGCGATTCTTGGTCGATCCCAGCAACAGTTCACGTCCGCGCAGAAAGCAGTCATGCGCCTCGATATTGTTGGTGCGATTGACCGCCAGCAGCGCCTTTTCAGATGGCCGGAGCGTCACTTTGAGCGCCTGGACGATCTGAAGGGTCACCTCGTCCTGGACCGCGAATATATCCGTCATCTCGCGATCGTAGCGTTCGGCCCAAAGATGCCCGCCGCTTGTTGCATCGATCAGCTGGGCCGTGATGCGGACACGGTTTCCGGCGCGGCGGATCGATCCTTCGAGCACGAATGCGACCCCGAGATCGCGCCCCACGACCCGTAGATCGGGACTCTTGTGCTTGTAGGCAAAGCTCGAATTGCGTGCCACCACCAGCATTCCGGCAATCTTGGAAAGGTCGGTAATGATGTCCTCGGTGATGCCGTCCGAGAAATATTCCTGCTCGGGATCACCGCTCATATTGTCGAAGGGCAGAACCGCGATCGATGGCTGCGGCTTCGCGGCCGGCCTTGCACTGACCGGAGCTGCAGGCGGATCAGGGAGGGCAATGTTGGGGAAGAGGTTGACGTTATAGACCCGCACCGGCCGCTCGATGTTCTTCAGCGTCTGCTCACCGGTATCCTCGAATGTAAGCTCAAGCTTGTTGCCGACACTGTCCCTGACCGAGCCGGACACGGCAACGCCGCCTGGCTTGGCTACACTTTCGATCCGTGCCGCGATGTTGACGCCGTCGCCGAAGATGTCGTTGTCTTCGAAAATGATATCACCGAGATTGATGCCGATCCGGAATTCGAGGCGCCGATCCTCAGGCACATCGCGATTGCGCTCGCGCATTCCTTGCTGGATGTCGATAGCGCAGGCGACGGCGTTCACCACGCTCGGGAACTCGACCAGCATGCCGTCACCGGTATGCTTGACGATCCTGCCCTTGTGCTCGGCAATCTTGTGGTCCAGCAATTCGCGTCGATGGGCCTTGAACGCTGCAAGGGTGCCATTCTCGTCGACGCCCATGAGGCGGCTGTAGCCGACCACATCAGCAGCAAGGATCGCTGCCAAACGGCGTTGCGTCACTCCCTTGGTCATGGCCGGATGCGTCCTGATCTATGCGGCTCTCTCCCGGAGCCGGAGCCCAGCACAGTAGCAGAAAYGAAATCCAGAACAATCATGGCCCGGATTACGATTGCCGACCTCTTGGATCGGACCAACGAAGATTCAAACCTGGCCGGTAAATTCTTCCGGCTCAGGAGTGCATTCATTGCTGCGACGGAACATGGCAGTTTTCGTTCTTAGAAACTGTGTCTCGAAAAGACCTCGGCCATCTTGTCGATAAGACCCGTCTGGTAGGCGGTGAAATCGGCATTGGGCTGCTGGAAATCGAGCCGCACTGCGAGCGGATCGGGTGCCGTAATCGACGAGCCGGCGAGCGTGGAGATTACGGCATGGCCACAGAACGGCACATGCGCTTCGGAATAGCCGCCTTCGTGGACGAGCAGCAGGCGGCCGCCGCAGAGATCGTCGGCGGCCTGCATGGCGAGCCGGGTCATCTCGGCGAAGGTCTTGGACGACGCCATCATGCGCGACAGCGGATCGACGCCGGAGGCATCGAAGCCGCAGGCGACGACGATCATGTCGGGTCTGTAGGCACGGAGCGCCGGAAGCACGATTCGCTCGAAGGCGTGCAGATAGCCGGCATGGCCGGTGCCGGGGATCATCGGGATATTGATGTTGCAGCCCTCGCCGCGGCCCGAGCCGCGATCCTCGACGCGGCCGGAATCGCGCGGATAATTGTTCTCCTGGTGCAGCGAGATCGTCAGTACGTCGGCGCGGTCATAAAAAATCGTCTCTGTGCCGTTGCCGTGATGGACGTCCCAGTCGATGACGGCGATGCGCCCGGCGCGTTTTTCGGCGAAGGCTGCCTCGATGGCAATGGCGATATTGGCGAGCAGGCAGAAGCCCATCGGCTTGTCGGGCAGGCAATGATGGCCGGGCGGGCGCGACAGCGCATAGGCATTGCGCTGCCGGCCGGAAAGCACGCCGCGCATGGCCTCGGTCGCCAGCCCGGCCGAGATCGCCGCGATATCATAGCCGCCGGGGCCGAAGGGCGTGCGCTCGCCGAGCTCGCCGCCCTTGCCATCCGACAATTGCTTGAAGGCCTGCAGATAGGCGGCGGGATGCACCCGGCGCAGTTCCTCTTCGGTTGCCGGCGGCGTGGATGACACCGACAATTCCTCAATCAAGCCAGTGACATGCAGTAGGTTCTTCAACCGCCGCTTGGTCTCGGGATTTTCCGGCAGGCCGCCGGCGGCGAGCGGCTGCACCAGTCCGCCGACCGGCATGAGGAAGGCATAGCTGCCGCCGGAATGCCAAAAGCATTTCTCGTCCCACCAGAAGCCGGTGCTCGATGTCGTCATGGATAATCCTCCGCTTGCGTCGTCGCCTCGTGGCGTTCAGGCTGCTGTATCGATGCCGACATATTTGCGTTCGGTAAAGGCCCCCATTCAGTCGTGGGAACTGCCGAGCCAGAGGTCGGATTGCTCACGCCGCCGAAGGGAGGCCGACGTCGCTGCGGACGACCCTGGAGCTTCAGCCCGTGACGCGCTTCCTGAAACTCTCGAACTCGTCATCGGAAATCGGCACCACGTGCTGGGTCGCCGGATAGGCGCCGGTCTGGACGTCGGAGATGAATTCCTTGAACGCCGAAACCCGTTCCTGCTGCAGCCGTTCGAATTCCGCGGCGAAGTTGCGATAGGTCTTGGCGTGGCGGGGCTTGTGGCCGCGTGTGTGGCCGAGGACGTCTTCGGTGAACAGATATTGCGCGTCGGCGCCGGGGCCGGCGCCCATGCCGAGCATGATCAGCGGCGTCGATTTGGAAATCAGTTCGGCGACACGGTCCGGCACGACTTCGAGTTCGGCGCCGAAGCAGCCGATCGTTTCCAGCCGCTTGACGTGATCCCAGACGGCCTTGGCGCTGTCGGCCGTCTTGCCGACGGCCTTGAAGCCGCCCGTCCAGGTGTTTTGCGACGGGATCAGGCCGACATGGGCGACGACCGGCACGGCATTGTCGGCGAGCAATTTCTGGATATCCAGCGAAGCGGCGCAATAGAAGCAATCGCCGCCCATGGCCATGAAGTGGAAGGCCTCGCGCAGATAGTCGTCACCGGTTGCCAGCTTGCCGGCGGGGCCATAGGGCAGGCCCACCTGGACGAAGCATTTTCCTGCCGCCTCGCGCATTTCCGGGCTGAAATAGCGGCCCTCGATGGAAAGCATATCAACGCCCGCTGCATCGGCGGCTTCGGCTTCTTCCAGCGTTCTGACGAAGAGCATCGTGATCTTCTGGCCGCGCGCCTTCATTGCGCGGATATCGGCCACTGTCGGCCGTTTGCTATTGCCCATATTCTTCCACCTCACACTGTAAATGCTGCACGAAAAGCTTCGAGAGCCGTTTCGGGGTCGCCGGAGGCATAGGCCTCCATGGCGACCGGACCCGAATAGCCCATAGTCTTTAGCGCCTTGGCGACACCGTGCCAATTGACTTCGCCGGTTCCCGGCTCAAATCGGCCGGGCACGTCGGCCACCTGGATTTCGCCGATCCAGGGCAGGCATTTTTTGCACATTTCGATCAGGTTTCCTTCGCCGATCTGCACGTGATAGAGGTCGAGATTGAGCTGCAGGCGCGGATGGTCGATGCTGGAGACCAGAGCCAGCGTGTCCTCGGCGCGGCCGAATGGAACACCGGGATGGTCGACCAGGAGGTTGAGGTTTTCGAGCGCGAAGGTGACGTTTTCCTCTTCCGCCAGCTCGACGACCCGCAGAAGGGTGTCGCGCGCCTTGAGCCACATCACGCCGGTGGCGACCTCGATCGGCTGGACGGGCAGTCCGCGATCGCCGAGGCCAGTGCCATGCAGGTTGAGCCGCTGCACGCCGAGCCGTTTGCCGATCTGAGCCGTTTCGCGCGCGGTCCTGATCAGTTCGTCCGCCCCTTCGTCATCGATGAGGCGGCCCGTGAGATAGCCGTTCATGATGGTGAAGGTGGCGCCGGTGGCTTCGAGCTTGGCGATGTCATGCGCAGGCCAGTTCCACAGGCCGACGCCAAAACCCATGTCCTTCAGTTTGCTCGCGCGCCATTCGATCGGGCGGTCGCGCCAGAGCATTTCCGCGCAGGCGGCGAGAGAGAATTGTGCGGTCATAATGTTCAGATCTCGATGAAGACGCGGTCGTTCTCGACCTTGGTGGGATAGGTTTTCAGGTTGACGCAGACCGGCATGCGCACGGCCTCGCCCGTGCGATAATCGAACACGCCGTTATGCTTCGGGCATTCGATCGTATAGTCCATGACGAGGCCGTCGGCGAGGTGCACTTTTTCATGCGTGCAGAGGCCGTCGGTGCAAAAATGGGCGTCATCGGGGCTGCGATAGACGCAGAATGTCTGGCCCTGGTGGTTGAAGCGGATCACCTCTTCGGTCTCGACGTCATCGACCCCGCAGGCCTCTACCCATTGTGGCATGTCTCGCACTCTCTTCGTCGTTGTCGTTCATCTGTAGGGTGCGGCCCGGGCGGACCCGGGCCGCAACTTTGTCCGCCGTGGAGGTGACGGACTTCGGGAGCAGGGCGATCGCATGTGGGATAAAGACCCTCTCTGGCCTGCCGGCCATCTCCCCCACAAGGGGAGAAGACTTGCGGCACGCTCCTTGCCTCAATTGGAGCACGGCGGAGCCGCAGGTTAAGCCCCGCCTCCTTGTGGGGAGGGGTCTTTGAGTCATATGCGATAGAGCTGGCAATTCTCCACTTACGCTACATGGCAGCCTCAGCCGCTTCCGACTGCGCCACCATGTAGCCCTCAATTTCCTTCTCCAGTTCGGCCATCTGCTCGCCACCTGCCATCAGATCGGTGATCTCCTCTCGGCTTTTCTCGCCCTTGCGGAAATCGGCTGCCTTGGCGCCGCGGATCAGCACGGCGAAATGATCGCCGACGGTCAGCGCATGCACGACATTGTGGGTGATGAAGATCACCGCAATGCCTTTTTGCCGCGCCTGCAGGACGATCCGCAGCACATGCGCCGCCTCTTTCACGCCGAGCGCCGCTGTGGGTTCGTCGAGGATCAGCACATTGGCGCCGAAATGCACTGCGCGTGCGATCGCCAGCGCCTGGCGCTCGCCGCCGGAAAGGCCGCCGACCAGGCGGTCGCCATCATCGATGCGGGTGATGCCGAGTTCGCGCATTTCCTTGAGGGCGATCTCGTTGGCCCGCTTGCGATCGTAGACGGTGAATGGTCCGACCCGCCTTGTCGGTTCCGCGCCGACGAAGAACGAACGCCCGATGCTCATCAGAGGAAGGTGCCGCCGAACTGGTGGACGGTGGCGATCCCATGCTCGCTTGCTTCCCTGGGGCCTTCGAACTCGACTGCCTTGCCACCGACTTCCATAGTGCCCGAGGTCGGCTTGTGGACGCSGGAGAAGACCTTGATCAGCGTGCTCTTGCCGGCGCCATTGTCGCGGAGCAGGCAGAGGACTTCGCCGGCGTGGACATCGAGCGAAATGTCGTTGAGGACATCGATCGGTCCGAAGGATTTGCAGACATTGGTCAGTTTGATGAGAGGCGTCTTCATCCGCGTATCCCCTTCTTGATCCGCGGCGCGTAACTCAGCGCCATGGTGCGGAATGTGTTGTTCATCAGCACGGCCGCCAGCAGCAGCACGCCGATGATCAGCGAGGCCCAGTTGGCGTCGAAGCCGGTGTAGAAAATGCCCTGATTGATGATCGAGAAGGTCAGCGTGCCCAGCACGATGCCGACGACCGAGCCATAGCCGCCGGTAAGCAGCACACCGCCGACGACAACCGCGATGATGGAATTGAAGATGAAGGACTGGCCGGCCGCCACCTGGGCGCTGTTATAGAGCAACGCCTGGGAGAGGCCGACGAAGGCGGAGCACAGACCGCTGCCGACGAACAGCCAGATCGTCAGGCGTTCGGTCGGAATRCCGGCATTGCGGGCGCTCACCTGATCGCCGCCCATGGCGAAAATCCAGTTGCCGAAGCGCGAGACGTTGAGAATGAAGCCGACGATCGCGACGGCTGCGATCCACCAGAAGATCGTCACCTGGAATTTTCCGCCGACGAACTGGCCGAGCAGCATTTTGGCAGCCGGCCCACCCTTGAGCGCAACGCTGGTGCTTCCGGCCAGGATGACCGACAGGCCAAGCGTCAGCCCGGCGACCGCGAAGAGTGTCGCCAGCGTCACGACGAACGACGGGACCCGGGCGCGTTCATCCTCTTTCATCTCGGTGCCGAACGGCAAGTCGTAGCCGCCAGTGGTGTCGGCAGAGGCAATGCCGTGGCGAAAGACATAAGGCTGGCGGAAATGCTGATCCTGGCGAGGGTTCGGCCTCCGGAACAGGAACTCGCCTCGACATCCGTGCGCCTCAAGTCGTTGCTTGCAGCTTAGGCCTTTTTCAGGCGTAACAACCGTCAGGCTCCGGCCTTTTCTGCGCTTCTGGAAAGATGCAGGCGCACCGTCAGGCCGCCATTGCGATTGCTTACCGCCGAGACGCTGCCGCCATGTGCCTCGATGGCGCGGCGGGTGATCGCCATTCCCAGGCCATGACCGCTGACGCTGTCACTCGCATTGAGGCGCGTGAACGGATCGAACAGGCGGTCGACATCCTCCGGCGCGACGAAAGGCCCGAGATTGTGTATGGAGATGTTCAGCGTATCGATGCCGAGCGTCTTTGCCTTGATGGAAATGACACTGCCTTCGTTGGAATATTTGACGGCGTTGCGAACCACGTTTTCGATGGCGCGGTAGATCAATTCACCATTCACCTCCATGACGAAGCTTTCCGCGCCCTCGAAATCGATCCTTATGTCGCGCGCTTCGGCTTCGAATGCGGCGTCATCGATGATGACAGCGACAAGATCGAGTATATCAACCGCTTGCCGCTCCATGATAAAATTATCTGGCGTTCTGAGCCGTGCGAGGGTGAGAATCTGTTCGACCAGCCCGTCGAGCCGCTCGATCTCGCGCTCCATGCGCGGCAGCATGGCATCGAGCTTGGCGGGATTTTTCCGGACCAGACCAAGGGCGGCCTGCATGCGCGATAGCGGCGAGCGCAATTCGTGGGACACATCATGGAAGAGCTGCTTCTGGTTTTCCTGCAGTGCTTCCAGCTTGCCGGCGGTCACATCGAAATCGTGGCCTAGCGCGGTTATGCCGTCATTCCACCAGCCCCGGCGGGAGCCGACGCGCGCGGTGAAATTGCCGCCCGCCAGAGCGCTTAGCCCGGAACGCAGGGCGATGACCGGACGTGCAAGATAGCGCGTCAACACATAAGCCGAGACGATGCTGGTCAGAAACATGGCGGCCGGCGGCAGCATTTCGGGCGCATAGCTTTCGATGAAGCTGAGCTGTAGCTCCGGCACGTCGACATGATAGCAACGTCTGTTCTTCGCGTCGAATATCATTCGCTGCGTCCGGTTCTCACCTCTGCAAGTCGCCTCATCCATGATTTCGGGAGCAGGCGTGATCGTCACCAGCATCGGCTCGCGCCGTTGTCCCGGTGGCCCGTCGCCGAAATCGCCGGGCGGTGACATGGACTTGCCGAGCGTCGGCTCACGCGGTTGCGCCAATGCCGCGACATAGGTGCGCGCCGTCACGATCTCGCCTCGGGCGATCAACAGGGAAACCGTGTCGAACGCCTGCCACCGCTGCGATTCGAGCATTCCTCCCTTCGGCGGCAGCACTTTGAGATAGCTGTTGGCAAGCGTGATGAAGGCGATTGCGGCAAAGATCGTCAGCCAGATAGCGGCGAAGAACTGCCAGAAAATCCGCCCCATCAGCGCTCCGTCACCAGTTGATAGCCCTGGCCGCGCACGGTCCTGATCCAGGACTGTCCGTCGGGCTGCAGGCCGAGCTTCTGGCGTATGCTGGAAATGTGGACATCAATGCGGCGATCGAAGGCCGCCAGCGGCTGGCCGAAGGCCCGCTTGGCCATGTCGCGCTTGGACACAAGCTGGCCGGCGCTGCGCACCAGCACTTCCAGGATATTGAATTCGACGCCGGTCAGTTCCAGCGGCTGGTCCTTCCACTCGGCCGTGCGCGTGCCCGGATTGAGCGCCAGGTCGCCGCTCTTCAACGCGCCGGTCCCGCTGTCGGCCGAGTTGCGCTGGGTGCGTCGCAGAATGGCCCGCAATCGCGCCACCAGTTCGTCCGGCGTGCAGGGTTTCGAGACATAGTCATCGGCACCGAGATTGAGGCCGGTGATACGGTCGATATTGTCGCCGCGCGCCGTCAGCATCAGTACCGGAATATCGCTCGTCTTGCGAATTCGCTGCAGGATTTCGATGCCATTGAGTTTCGGCATCATGATGTCGAGGACGACGATGTCATATTGGCGCGACTGGACTTCCTCGACGCCGGCGCGGCCATCATTGATGGCCTGGGCATCGAATCCTTCGTCCACGAGATATTCGGACAGCAAGGATGTCAGCTCCACGTCATCGTCGATCAGCAGCACTTTCGTCATCGTATCCTTCTCCGGCCGGGCAGGCCGGCTTCGCCCCGATACACTCTTTAGTCAGGCCGTCGAGGGATTTTACTCAACTTTACACTTGCTTGACAGCACTTAACGCTCGCCAGCCTACATGACCACCATCAGCTTCAGTTTCAGCCCCTGATGGTGAAATGTTCTTTTGTTCTAAAACTCTCGGATGCCGGCCGATGAAGGCCGCTCTGACACTCGTTCTCTCGGCCGCACTGTGCAGTTGCGTTTCGATGCCGCGCGTCACGCCGGCGGAGCCCTATCTCGCTTCGCATTGGCAGGGCAGGCTTCCGCATGCCGGCAAGACGGCCAATCTGGTCGACTGGTGGTCCGGTTTCCACGATCCGGCGCTGACGAAACTGTTGGCGCTATCGCAGGTCAACAACACCTCGCTCGACGTGGCGATCGCCAATATCGATGCGGCGCGCGCCACCTATCAGTCCGAGACATCGAGCCTGTTTCCGTCGCTGACCGGCTCGGCCTCGGCGCTGCGGTCGGGCACGAATGCCAACACTGTGCAGAAGGTCGCCGCGTCGACGACGCGCTCGGGCGGGCTCGATGCCAGCTGGGAAGTCGATCTGTTCGGCAAGGCCAGGAACAATGTGAAGGCCGCCGATGCCAAGGTGACGGCACGGATTGCCGATTGGCATGACGCGCGCGTGTCGCTCGCCGCCGAAGTGGCCGACGACTACGTGCAATATCGCGCCTGCCGCCAGCTCGAAGCGACCTATCGCGACGAACTGGCATCGCAACAGCAGACAATCAAGGCAACAGAGCTCTCCGCCGTGACAGGGCTGAAATCAACGGCGGATTTGGCGCTTGTGCGGGCGAGTGCGGCGAGCTCATCCTCGTCCCTCACCGCACAGGCAGCCGAATGCGAAGTCCTGATCAAGTCGATGGCAGAATTGGCCGGTGGTGACGAGTTGCAGGTCCGCGATATCCTGAAAAGCGGTCCGCAGCGCATCCCTCAGCCGCGCAGCTTCTCGGTCCGCTCGGTGCCGGCCGATCTGCTGCGCCAGCGGCCCGACGTCTATTCGCTGGAGAAGGAAGTCGCGGCAAATGCGTTCGCGGCAGGGGCGGCCGAGGGCGATCTCTATCCCAGCCTGTCGCTTTCGGGATCGCTGACGCTCAACCACAACAGCCTGGCCGGCGCCAACCTGCCCTGGTCGTTCGGGCCGTCGCTGTCGGTGCCGCTCTTCGATGGCGGCCAGCGTCGTGCCGCCGTCAAACTGGCGAAGGCGGATTACGATCTGGCGGATGCGAATTACCGCGCCGGCGTGCTCTCGGCGGTCAAGGATGTCGAGACAGCCCTGGTGCATCTCGACAGTGCTCATCGGCAGCTATCCGACGCCGCCACGGCGGCGCGGGAATACAGGACCTATTTCCAGTCGGTCGATGAGAACTGGCGGGCCGGCGGTGCGAGCGTGCTTGACCGCGAGGAAGCGCGGCGGTCGGCCCAATCCGCCGAAATCACCCTGATCGGCCTGCGCCGCGACGCCGTCGAATATTGGATCGCGCTCTACAAGGCGCTGGGCGGCGGCTGGAGCGCGGACGACATCGCTGCTCCGTCGAAAGGAGAAAAAGGATGAACACCCCCAGGCGGACATTGACGGCGGTATCGATCGCAATGCTGTCCATCGCATTTTTCCCGTCCTATTCGTTGCCGGCGAATGAGCCGGTGGCGACGCCGGCACTGACGGTGAGCACCGTCAAGCCCGAGACGCTGGCCTGGGCGCAGTCGATCCCTGCGAGCGGCTGGCTTGCCGCCTGGCAGGAAGCATCGATCTCGGCCGAAGCCAGCCTGAAGATCGTCGATATCAGGGTCGAGGTCGGCTCGGTGGTCAAGAAGGGCGACGTGCTGGTGCAGTTGGAACAGGCCAGCGTGCTGGCCGACCTGCACAAGCAGGAAGCGGCTGTCGCGACGGCGCAGGCCAATCTCAAGCAAGCGGAGGCGAACGCCGCCCGTGCGCGAAAAGTCAACGGAACCGGTGCGCTCTCCCAACAGCAGATCAACGAATACCTGATCACTGAAGAAACGGCGACGGCTTCGCTTGCATCGGAAAATGCGGCACTCGAAAGCCAGCGCATCAAGCTCGACCAGACGACGATCCGTGCCGTCGACGATGGCGTCATCTCGTCCAGTTCCGCGACGCTGGGTGCAGTGACATCTTCGGGATCGGAACTCTTCCGCATGATCCGCCAGCAAAAGATCGAGTGGCAGGCGGAAATATCGGCCCGCTATATCAACAACATGCATCCCGGCCTGAAAGCGCGGATTGATGTGCCTGACGGCACGCATGTCTATGGCGTGGTGCGGCGCGTAGCGCCGACCGTCAGCAAGGATACGGGCAGGGCGGTCGTTTATGTCGAACTGCCTCCGTCCGACAGGCCCAAGGCCGGCTTCAATGTCAGCGGTGCGATCGAGCTCGACACGACATCGGCGCTGACCATCCCCGAAAGCGCCTTGGTCTTCAATGACGGCATGAGCTATGTCTTCACCGTCGCCAATGACGATCATGTCACGCGCCGCAAGGTTGAGATCGGCCGCCGCTGGGATGGCCGTGTGGAAGTGCTGTCGGGCGTTGCCGACGGCGCTGTGGTCGTCGCTGCCGGCGGCGCATTCCTTTCCGATGGATCGCTGGTCAAGGTGGTGCCGACCGAAGAGGCGGCGCAATGAATATTTCCGCCTTCTCGATCCGCAATCCGGTTCCCGCCATCCTGCTTTTCGCACTGCTGACGGTCTGCGGCCTGCTCGCCTTCTCGAAACTGTCGGTGCAGCAATTCCCCGATATGGACCTGCCGACGATCGCCATCTCGGCCTCGCTCGAAGGAGCCGCGCCGTCGCAGCTCGAAACCGAGGTGGCGCGCAAGATCGAGGATAAGCTCGCCTCGCTGAGCCAACTCGATCACATCGCCACCACGATCACCGATGGCGCGGTGTCGATCAGCGTCTCCTTCGAGATCGGCAAGGATACCGAGGCGGCGCTGAGCGAAGTGCGCAATGCCGTCGACAGCGCCAGCCCGGATCTGCCGACGGACATGGCGACGCCGCAGGTGTCGAAGAAGTCCGTGCAGTCCACAGCGTTGCTTACCTATGTCATCCAGTCCGACAAGCTGGATGAAACCGAACTTTCCTGGTTTGTCGACAATGACCTCACCAAGGCCCTGCTCACGGTCAAAGGTGTGGGAGAAGTCGATAGAGCCGGTGGCGTCGATCGCGAAGTCCATGTGGATCTCTACCCCGTCCTCATGACTTCGCTCGGCGTCACCGCATCTGATATATCGACCGCGCTGAAGTCCGTGCAGATCGACGAATCCGGCGGCAAGGCCGATATCGGCGGCCGGCAGCAGACCATCCGCCTGCTGGGTGCCGTGTCGTCCGTCGACGAGATTTCGGCGCTGTCGATCCCGCTCTCCGGCGGTGTCAGCGTCCGCCTCGACCAGGTCGCCAAGGTCAGCGACACGGTCGCGGATCGCACCTCGCTGGCGACTTTTGATGGCAAACCGGTGATCGCGGTGCAGATCAAGCGCTCGAACGGCTTTTCCGACACCGGCGTGGTGAAGGATATCCGCGCCGCGATGCAGAGTTTCGAGGCCGCTCATCCCGGCGTCACCATCACCGAGGCGAGCAACTCCGTCGCGCCAATCCAGTCGAACTACGAGTCGTCGATGCACATGCTCTACGAGGGCGCGCTGCTGGCGATCATCGTCGTCTGGCTTTTCCTGCGCGACTGGCGCGCCACGATGCTTTCGGCCGTCGCACTGCCGCTGTCGATCATCCCCACCTTCCTGGTGGTCTATTTCGCCGGTTTCAGCCTCAACACGATCTCGCTCCTGGCGCTGTCGCTGGTGGTCGGGATCCTCGTCGACGATGCGATCGTCGAGGTGGAGAATATCGCGCGGCACCTACGCATGGGCAAGACGCCGATGCAGGCGGCGATGGAAGCAGCCGACGAGATCGGGCTTGCCGTGATCGCCACGACCTTCACCCTGGTTGCCGTTTTCCTTCCGACGGCCTTCATGAGCGGCATTCCGGGCCTGATCTTCCGCCAGTTCGGCGTCACCGCGGCCGTCGCCGTGGTCGCGTCGCTGATGGTCGCCCGTTTCCTGACGCCGATGATGGCGGCCTATTTCATGAAACCGAGGGATCATGTCGAGCGGGATGGCGCCGTGATGCGTCTCTATCTCAAACTCGTCCGCGCCTGCCTCAACCATCGCAAGCTGACGGTCTTGGGCGTCGTTCTCTTCCTTGCCGTGTCGCTGTCGGCGATCCCGCTGCTCAAGACCGGCTTTTTCCCGATGTCCGACAACGCGCAGACCAGCGTCACCATCACCTTGCAGCCGGGCAGCCAGCTCGCCGATACCGAAAAGGTGACCGCTGAGGCGACCGGCCTGATCAGCAAGGTCAAGGACGTCAGGCATGTCTTCGCCTCGATCGGCACCGCCTCGACCGGCGACCCGATGAATTCGTCGGAAACGGCCGATCCGACGACGGCGACGCTGACCGTCGACCTCACCTCCGTCGATGACCGCAGCCGCTCGCAAGCCGATGTCGAGGCCGATATCCGCAACGCGCTGACGGCGATCCCCGGCATCCGCCTCGAAGTCGGTACCGGCGGCAACGGCACCAAGCTGCAGGTGACGCTCGCCAGCGACGATGCCGATGCGCTCGACCTCGCGGCCAGTTCGGTCGAGAAGGATCTGCGCAGCCTCAAGGGCGTCGGCAACATCACCTCCAGCGCCTCGCTACAGGCTCCGGAAATCCAGATCATTCCGGATTTCCAGCGGGCGGCGGCGATGGGCGTGACGTCGGAGGATATTGCCAAGGTCGTACGCATCGCCACCAATGGCGACTATTCGTCCTTGCTCTCCAAGCTCAATCTGCCTGAGCGGCAGATCGCCATCCGTGTCCGGCTGGAGCCGTCGGTGCGCAACAGCACCGACGCCCTGTCGCAGTTGCGCGTCACCGGAACGAAGGGCGCCGTGTCGCTGGGATCGATCGCCACGATCCGGATCGGCGGCAGCGCTTCGCAGATCGATCGCCTCGACCGCTACCGCAACGTCACCTTTTCCATCGAGCTGAACGGCCGCGCGCTAGGCGATGTGATGAGCGAGGTGCGAAGTCTCTCGTCCATGCGCAACCTGCCCGGCAATGTGCATCTGGTCGAACAGGGTGAATTGGAGCGCATGTCGGAACTGTTCTCCAGCTTCGGCATCGCCATGGGCATCGGCATATTCTGCATCTACGCCGTCCTCGTCCTGCTGTTTCATGATTTCCTCCAGCCTGCGACCATCCTGATGGCGCTGCCGCTGTCGCTGGGTGGTGCGCTGGCGCCGCTGGTGATGACCGGCACAGCCTTCTCGATGCCGGCAGTGATCGGCCTGCTGATGCTGATGGGCGTGGTGACCAAGAACTCCATCCTGCTGGTCGAATACGCGATCGTCGCCCGCAGGCGCGGCCTGAACCGGATTCCGGCGCTTGTCGATGCCTGCCACAAGCGGGCGCGGCCGATCATCATGACGACGATCGCGATGGGTGCCGGCATGCTGCCGGTGGCGCTCGGGTTGAGCGGCGGGGATGCAAGTTTCCGCGCGCCGATGGCCATCGTCGTCATCGGCGGGCTGATCACCTCGACCTTCCTCAGCCTGCTGGTGATCCCCGTCATCTTCACCTTCATCGATGATCTCGGGCAGATCATCGCCAGCCCTTTCCGAAGCAAGCCAAACGCGGAGGCAAGCCTTGTCACGTCGCATTGAACAAAATCAACAGCTGATATCTCTGGGGACCGGGATGATGAGAAGCTTCAACGCCATAGCTCGACCAAGCGCGGGACGAGGCCGTCCGAAAGTGCGTTCCGATCAGGAGCAGATGGACATCGTCATCGCCGCAGCCATGGATATTTTCCTGAGGGTCGGCTTTGCCGCAATGCGGATGGATGACGTCTCGTCGGCCTGCACGATCTCCAAGCGGACGCTCTATCGTCTGTTTCCCAGCAAGCTCGATCTGTTCCGCTCACTGGTCGCTGCGCATGGCAAGAATTCGCTGGCCTTTGCCCGGGCAATCGAGGAGACATGCCTCGAGACCGCCCTGGTGAAGCTTTTGCGGGTCGATGTCGATCCCTGCACGGATTTGCCGCAAATGCGCTTCATCCGGCTGGCGCTCGCCGAAGCACATGTGGTTCCGGAACTCGAGGCAATCGTCAACGAGGACGGGTTCGAACGCGACAAGAAGCAGCTTGCCTTCTGGCTCACTGATTGGAAGGAGCGCGGCGCATCGCAGCTTGGCGACCCCTATGCCGCGGCATCGCTGCTGATCGACGTGCTCTACGCCTCAAGTCGTTTCTCGACCAACGGTGAAACACTATCGCCTGCCGCCAACCGGAACGACTATCTCAGGGAATGCATCCGGTATTTCGTCAATGGGGTGAAATGAGCCGAAACCGGGTGACGCATCAACGCGCATCGCTGGCGCGTTGCATCAGCGGCGCGGCCCATTCCCAAGCGGCGTTGCCGGCGTGTCGGCGGGCACGCGGCCATATTCATGCGGCAACGAACAGGTCTTCAACTGTGGCAAGACCTTGGTGCCAAAATGCTCGGCCTCGTCGAGATGCGGGTAGCCGGAAAAGATGAAGGCGCGGATGCCCATCTTGCGATAGGCTTCGAGTTCCGAAAGCACCTGGTCGGTCGAGCCGACGATGGCCGCACCGCAGCCCGAACGGGCGCGGCCGATGCCGGTCCAGAGATGCGGTTCGATATAGCCGAACTGGTCGGCAAGCTCGCGGGCGCGGGCCTGGTGGGCGACGCCGAGCGAGATGGAATCGTGCGCCCGTTCGCGGATCATGCGCCCATATTCGTCGTTCAGCTTAGAGACGAGGTGTTCGGCATAGTCCCGCGCCTCCTTCTCCGTGTCGCGGACGATCATATGGACGCGCAGGCCGTAGTCGAGCGTCCGGCCATGGGCGGCGGCGCGTTCATGGACGGCTTTCATCCGTTCGGCGAGCTGCTCTTTTTTTTCGGGCCACATCAGGTAGACGTCGCATTGCGCGCCGCAGAGCTCCAGCGCATCCGGCGAATAGCCGCCGAAATAGAGCAGCGGGCCGCCATTCTGCTGGTAGGGCTTTGCCGGATCCGTTGATACGCCCTTGAAGCGGTAGACCTCGCCGTCGAAGTCGATCGTGTCGCGCGTCCAGGCCTGGCGCAGGATTTCCACCACTTCATGGCTGCGGCGATAGCGGAAGGCGCTGTCGGCGATTTCGCCCGGGAAATCGGAACTGATGATGTTGAGCGTCAGCCGGCCCTTGAGCATGTGGTCGATTGTGGCGACGGTTCGCGCCAGCATGATCGGCTGCATCTCGCCGCAGCGGATGGCGGCGAGCATGCTGATCCTTTCGGTCAGCGGGGCGCAGGCGGCGACGAAGGACAGCGTATCCTGCCCAACCTGATAGGAAGAGGGGCAGAGGATGTTGCGGAAGCCAAGCTTTTCGGCTGTCTTCACGATGTCGGAGCAATGCTCGAAGCTCGATCGCAGCCGGCCGTCGGGGACGCCCAGATATTCATAATCATCGGAACAGAGGGCGGCGAACCAGGACACTTCGGCGGCGTCGAGATCGGCGGATGTTATCGGAACGACCGTCATGATCTTTCTCTCGGACTGAACTTTTCTCTTGCGTAACATCAAGTTTTATGTAGATCAATAGTGTATCAATTTTCGTTCCAGCGCCCTGGGAGGGCGCCGATGGACATGATCCAGACCGCCGGCAGCCTGCCGATCTACATCCAGATCGCCGAACTTTTGGTCCGCGACATCGCGGCCAACCGGCTGATCGACGGGGAGCGGCTGCCGCCGGAGCGCGACATGGCGGTTGAACTTGGGATCGCGGTCGGGACGCTGAGAAAGGCGTTGGCGGAGCTGGAGAAGCGCGGTCTTCTGGAGCGTAGGCAGGGGTCCGGCAACTATGTCCGCGCCATCAGCGATCCCGAGAGCGTCTATGCCATGTTCCGGCTGGAACTGCTGGAAGGCGGGGGCCTGCCGACGGCGGGGATCGTGAGCGTCGATCGCTGCCCCAAGCCGCCCGATCTGCCGCAATTCGGCACATCCGGCGAGGCGCACCGCATCCGCCGCATCCGCTGGCTTTCCGGCAAGCCCGCGGCGCTGGAGGAAATCTGGCTCGATGCCGGTTATGCGGAGGCGCTGAAGGCGGAGGAATTGTCGGAGTCGCTCTACCTTTATTATCGCCAGAAGCTCGGCCTGTGGATCGTGCGGGCTGAGGATCGTATCGGGCTCGGCACGGTGCCGGACTGGACGCCTGCCGAATTCGGCATGGTGGCCGGCGCGCCTGTGCCGCATGTGATGCGCATCAGCCAGGAACAGCATGGCGCCAAAGCCGAAGTGTCGCACACATGGTTCGATCCCGCGGTCGCCCGCTATGTGGCGCGTTTGAAATAGGGTTTTGCAGGATGACGTTGACTTACGGTCTGATCGGTTGCGGCATGATGGGGCAGGAGCATTTGCGCAACATAGCGCTTCTCCCCAACGCGCGGGTTGCGGCGATCTACGAGCCGGATGCCGGCATGCGCGCGATTGCCGGAGAAATGGCGCCCGGCTCGATCATGGCAGGCTCGATTGCCGAAGTGCTGGCGGTTGATGCGGTCAATTGCCTGCTGATCGTCAGCCCCAACTACCTGCATCTGCAGCAGCTGGAAGAAATTGCCGCGATCCGGCCGCTGCCGATCCTGGTGGAAAAGCCGCTGTTCACCGCGCCGGAGGATGCGCCGAGGCTCGCCGCCCTTCGTGCCGCCTATCCGGCGCCGATCTGGGTGGCTATGGAATACCGCTACATGCCGCCGGTGGCGCGGCTAGTTGAAGAGGCGGAGGCGCTGACAGGCGGCATCAAGATGCTGACCATCCGTGAGCATCGCTTTCCTTTTCTGGAAAAGGTCGGCGACTGGAACCGCCTCAATCGTAACACAGGCGGGACGCTGGTGGAGAAATGCTGCCATTTCTTCGACCTGATGCGCTTCATCCTCAAATCCGATCCAATGCGGGTGATGGCGTCGGGTGGGCAGTCGGTGAACCATCTGGACGAAGTCTATGGCGGCGAGCATTCCGATATCTGGGACAATGCTTATGTGATCGTCGATTTTGCCTCAGGCGCCAGGGCGATGCTGGAACTCTGCATGTTCGCCGAGGGCGCGCGCTACCAGGAGGAGATTTCTGCCGTCGGGCCGAAGGGCAAGATCGAGGCGCATGTGCCGGGGCCGGGCCGGTTCTGGCCTGATCATCTCGGCGCGCCGCCGGTGCCGCAGGTCATCGCTTCGCCACGCGATCCCAAGGGGCCGCGCCTGGTGGAAATCCCGGTTGATCCGGCACTGCTTGCCGCCGGCGATCACAATGGCTCGACGTTTTACCAGCATCAGCGCTTCCAGCGTGCGGCGCTCGGCAAGCAGGCGGTGGAAGTGACGCTCGAAGACGGCTGGTGGGCCGTTGCCATGGGCATGGCCGCCCAGCAATCGGCGATGACAGGCGAGGCCGTGCGTTTCGACAGCGTTCCCTACGGTGTGGTGCGGTGAAGCGGGGCGGCGAAAACCTATCGCTCTGGATCCCCTTTCGGAGAGGCCGGGGTGAGGGGCTTTGGCACAGCCGCCGTCGATTGTCGTTCGACGATATGACAGGCGAGTTCGATGCGGCGGGCGGGCGCGGCATTGCCGCTGACGGCGTCGAGCAGCAGGTCGAGCGCGGTCGCGCCCATCTCGCGCATCGGCACATGGATCGAGGACAGTGGCGGATGGTAGAAGGCGGCCTGCGGCAGGTCGTCCATGCCCATGACCGAGACGTCAGTCGGCACGTTGAAGCCGGCCTTCTGCACGCCCAGCATGGCGCCAGCGGCCAGGCTTTCGCCGGCCGCGAGCACGGCGGTGAAATCAAGTCCGCGCCTGGCGATGCGGCTCTCGATGGCGTCGGCGGCAAGCTCGGGCAGCCAATCCTTCACCTCCATCACCAGGTCGTCGATCTCGCCTGTGCGGCTTGCGACAAGCGCGTCGCGCCAGCCTTCGTAACGCCGCTCGATGGTGCGGCGGCCCCGGCGCATGAGGAAGAGGATGCGCTCATGGCCGAGCGATTGCAGATATTCGGCGCCGATCCTGGCGCCGGAACGGTTGCAGGGGGTGACGCTCGACAGCCGCATCAGCGGGTCATCGCCGTTGATCAGCACGACCGGTTTGCCGAAGTCGCGGCTGAGCGAGAGAATGCTTTCGTCGTCGAGCGTGAGGAAAAGAAAGCCGGCGATCGCATCGTCTGCCAGCGTTTCGCGCAGGCCTTCAATATCCCCCGGTATGCCGGAAACCGGCCGGGTGACGATCTCGATGTCGAGCGTTTCGGCGCGCTGGTACAGGCCTTCGAGGACCTGCGCGGTGAACTGGTTCCGGACATAGTCGATCATCGCCACGCTGCTTGCGGCGAGGATGATCTTCTGTCCGGCGACCGAGGTCGGGATGTTGTAATTCAAGGCCTTGGCGACTTCGGTGACCTGGGCGCGGATTTCCGCGCGCACGCCCTTTTCACCGGCGAGCGCCCGCGACGCCGTGCTCATCGACACGCCGCAGCGCGCCGCGATGTCCTCCAGCCGCACTTTGCGGCTGGGTTTGCCTCTCTTGCCAATCGTGCTCATGCGCGGTCCTTGCAAAGCATTGTTGCGCGAGGCTGCAAGAAATTTTCATGTTGCGCAAGAAAATTCGTTGTGTCACCTGTCCTGCAAGACGCCCGACTGCAATAATCCGGGTGGCGAGACACGGGAGGAGACGGCTCATGAGTCCTAGCGGACGCGTCCTGCGCGAGCGCCTCGAACGGCTGGTCCAGGGCATGACCGAGCTCAGCCATGACGGCCGCTACAGTGAGCCCAATCTCGACGGCTCGGCAGGCGACTATATCAGCTTCAATTCGTGGGAATGGCCGCAAGGCGTCGGCCTCTACGGCCTGGTCAGGCTGTGGATGCTGAACCGCGATCCCGCGTTGAAGGGCCTGATCGAGCGCTGGTACGAGGGGCGTTTCGGCGCCGGCCTCCCAGTGCTGAACATCAATACGACCGCGCCGATGCTGGCACTGTCGCTTCTCTGGCGCGAAACCCGCGATCAACGCTGGCAGGGCGAACTCGACCGCTGGGCAAGCCGGGTGCTTACCGAAATGCCGCGGACGCCGGAAGGCGGCATACCGCATATCGTTTCCGACAAGATCAACGATCGCGAACTCTGGGACGACACGCTGGTCATGGTCGGCCTGTTCCTCGCCTGCTATGGCGAGACGAGCGGCCGGCGCGAACTGGTCGACGAAGCCTGCCGGCAATTCCTGCTGCATGCCCGCTATCTCGCCGATCCGAAATCCGGCCTCTGGTTCCATGGCTGGACCTTTGACGGCCGGCATAATTTTGCTGAAGCGCTATGGGGCCGCGGTAATGCCTGGATTACGCTCGGCATCCTCGACCTGATCGAAATTGCCAACATTCCCGCTGCCCTGCGCAATTTCCTCCTCGGCGTGCTCGAAACGCAGATCGAGGCGCTGCTGGCGCTGCAAGCGCCGTCGGGCGCATGGCACACGCTGCTCGACGACCCCCACTCCTACGAGGAAATCTCGGCGACGGCGGGTTTCGGCTACGGGCTGTTGAAAGCCGCGCGGCTGGGCATCGGGCCGGCTGGTTGCCACGCCGCGGGCATGCGGGCGCTTGCCGCCGTGCTTGCCAATGTCGACGACAATGGAACCGTCGCAAACGTGTCCTACGGTACCCGCATGGGTCACGACCTGCAATTCTATCGGGACATTCCGATCGAGCCGACCGGCTACGGCCAGGCGCTCGCCATCCTGTGCCTGACCGAAGCGCTCAACCATATCGAAACCGAAGCGGAGGCTGCGTGATATGCGCGTCATCTACGGCGTTTCGCCCCACGACATCCCCAGTTTCGATACCGCCCGGTTGAGGGCCGAATTCCTGGTCGAAGACCTGTTCCGGCCTGGCCATATCGAATTCGCTTACACCCATGTTGACCGCATGATCGTCGGCGCCGCCACGCCGGCCGCAGAGCCACTTTCCTTCGGCGACGGCGTGGAGATCGGGACGCCGCTGTTCTTCACCGCGCGTGAAATGGGCGTGGCCAATCTCGGTGGCGCGGGCAAGATCACGATCGACGGCGAGGCTTTTGCTGTCGCCAACCGCGATGTGCTTTATATCGGCCGCGGCGCGGAGAAGGTGACGCTTGCGAGCGATGATCCGGCCATGCCGGCGCGCTTCTACATGAACTCGGTTCCGGCCGGCCGCGACATTCAGCATCGCCTGATCAGCAGAGATGGGTCCAAGCCGCTCGATCTCGGTGAGGACAAGCGTTCCAACAAGCGGCGGCTGAGGATGTATATCCATCCGGAGGTTGCCCCGTCGTGCCTGCTGCTGATGGGCATCACCGATCTCGCGCTTGGCAGCGTCTGGAACACCATGCCGCCACACCTGCATGAGCGGCGCATGGAGGCCTATTGCTATTTCGATCTCGACGCGGCCGACCGGGTAATACACCTGATGGGCCGTCCTGACGAGACCCGCAACCTGATCGTCGCCAATGGCGATGTTGTGATTTCGCCGGCCTGGTCCATCCATATGGGCGCCGGCACCGGGCCTTATGCCTTTGTGTGGGGGATGACCGGCGAGAACCAGGCCTATAACGATGTCGATCCCGTGCCTGTGGCGAGCTTGAAATGAACACGCATATGAACCCCATATCCGCCAAGGACCATCTCAAGCGACCGCTGCCCGCCGGTGCGCAGATCACCTATTGGCAGCTCGGCGTGACGGCCGAGGCGCGCTATGACGTGCCCGACCAGCCGATGAAGGGCGAGATGGACCCGTTCTTCTTCCTGACCAAGCACAAGAATTTCATTCCGCATGAATATCCGTGCCGCACCGCCTTCGGCTTGGCGCGGCGTGGCAAGCGCCCCGAGATCGGTGGCAGCTTCGCATCGCATCGCTTCTGGCTGCCGTTCGGCTCGCCGCGGGTCGATCTCTCAGGCTTCTGGTTCCGCCCGACGGTGATCGGCACCTGGGCCAGGACCGAAGTCTTCGCGGAAGGCGCAGGCGAAGCCGTGCTGAAACTCGGCACTTGCGGCGGCGCGATCCTATTCGTCAATGGCGTGGAAATCGGCTTCATGGCGGACTATGTCCGCAATCTCGAAGCCAAGCAGGATTTTGGCGTTTCACTGAAGGCGGGGCTGAATGAAATCCTGGTCTTCTTCGATGATCTTGCCGAGCGCGACGCACGCTACTTCTTCCAGATGGATTATGTATCGGGGCCGGCTGCGGAGCAGGCGCTTGCCGTTCCCGTCTCGGCCGCGACCGCCGCAGGCATCGAGGCCGCGCTCGACGACATGCATTTCGAGAAGCCGGTCTACAGTTCGGGTGAGGCAGCGCTGGTCACAGCCGCCTCTCTTGCCGAACCTGCCGAGGCGACGGTGATCGTCGAGGGCGATTTCATGTCGCGCGAAGAGCCGATGCGGCTTTCGCTGACGCTCGCAGCCGGGGCAACACGGCTTTCCCTCGGCGACAGCTCTGCCTTGCCCTCAGACTTTCGGCATTTCCATGTCAGCCTCAGCGCCGGTGGATTTACCGCCTCGCGTGTCTTCGGTGTCGAGATCTGCCATGCCGAACGCCAGGGCGTCGCTGGCGCGGACCTCGCAACCCGCATCCGCGAGACGCTGGACGAAGTCGCCGAATTCGGCGAGCCCGACAATGTCATGGCGCTGGCCCGCCTGGCCTCGGGCCGGTCAGGCGAAAAAACCGATGCGATGATCGCAGCGACCTTGCCGACCATCGAGGACTGCCACGACTGCGCCGATTTCGCGCTCGTGCCACTGCTCTGGTGCCGCACCGCCTATGGCCGGAATATCGCGCCGGATGTGGTGGAGAAGATCGATCATGCGATCCTCTCTTATCGCTACTGGATGGACGAGCCGGGCAACGATGTTCAATGGTATTTTTCCGAAAACCATGCACTGCTCTTCCACACCGCCGCCTATCTTGCCGGCACACTGCATCCGGATGCGCGTTTCGTTCGCTCCGGCCGCAGCGGCCGCGAACAGTCGGCCACAGGCCTCGCACGGGTGCGCGCCTGGCTCGACCATTTCGAGACGTGGGAAATGGCGGAGTTCAATTCCGCGCCCTATTTCCCGATCGATCTCAAGGGCTTGACGGCACTTTTTGCACTGGCACCTGATGCCGATGTGCGAGAAAGGGCGCGAAAAGCGATCGTACGGCTTGCAACGATCGTCGCGCGCTCCGCCCATCATGGCATTCTCACCGGCGCGCAGGGACGCTCCTACGAACACACGCTGCGCGCGGCGGGCTCGCTGGAGCTCTCCGGCATTGCCCGTCTGCTCTGGGGCAAGGGCAATTACGGCCGCCGCGTGCATGCGCTGCCGCAGATGGCGATCTGCCTGCGCGATCACAGACTTGAAATCCCTGCCGAGCTTTCGGCAATTGCCGATTGGACGTCGCCGGACGCGCAGGAATGGGTTTTCGCCCAGGGCGAAAATCGCATCGCCCGGCTCTATCACTACAAGACGGCCGGTTATGCCATCGGCACAGCGGCACATTATCGCTGGAATGAATGGGGTTACCAGGAAACGGTCATTCAGCTGCGGCTCGGCGCCAATGCCGATGCACAGGTCTGGATCAACCATCCGGGCGAGACGATCCATTCCGGCTATGGCCGTCCGTCCTATTGGGGCGGATCGGGGACGCTGCCGAAACTCTATCACTATCGCGGCCTGGCAATCCTGACCTTCGATTGCGTCGCCGAACAGCCTGGTTTTTCACATGCCTGGTTCCCGCGCCAGATGTTCGACGCATCGACGATTTCCGATGATGTGGCGGTGGCGCGGTCGGGCGAGGGCATGGTGCTGCTTAAGGGCAGCGGGCCGCTTACCCTGGTCGAGACGGGACCGACAGCGGGCAATGAACTGCGGATCGCGGGGCACAGGACGAGCTGGATCGTCCGCATGGGCGAACGCGGCGCGGAAGGCTCGGATGAGGCGTTCGCTGCGAAATTCTCGGGCCTTTCGGTTGCGGACAGCGACGACGGCGCGCTGACGGTCGATGATCCCGATTATGGCCTGGTGGTCTGTCACGCCGACGGCAGGATCGTGGCCGAGGGCCGCACGGTCAACCCCGGCGAATGGAGCGTCGAGGGAGCGGCAACGCTGTTCTCCGGGAGGCAGTGATTGCTGCGGTCGGGCAGAGGACCAAGCATGTTCAACTGACGGATAAACCGTCCATCGAAGGAGGAGACGATGAAGAAGAGCATAACCATTCTGGGCGCCCTTGGGCTTGCGCTGCTTTCCAGCACCGCGGCCTTTGCCGGCGACGTCCGCATCATGTGGTATTCCGACGGCGTGGAAGGTGAGGTGTTGAAAGACCTGATCAACCGCTTCAACAAGGACAATCCCGATATCCACGTGACCATCGACGAGGTCGCCTATTCGACGATCAAGGAACAATTGCCGGTGCAGCTCGCCGCCGGCAATGGTCCGGATATCGCCCGCGTCACCAATCTGAAATCGCTGTCGCAATATTGGCTGGACCTGACGCCCTATCTCAAAGACGCGGACTTCTGGAAGAAGAACTATGGCGACCAGCTCGACTGGATGCGCCCCGACGGGACAAACATCATTCCCGGCTTCATGACGCAGATCACGCTGACCGGCGGATTTGCCAACAAGACGCTGTTCGACCAGGCCGGTGTGGCGCTGCCGGGCGATAAGGCGACCTGGGAAGACTGGGTGGCCGCGGCCGACAAGGTCGCCAAGAGCCAGCAGATCCCTTACGCCTTCGCCATCGACCGTTCCGGCCATCGCATCACCGGTCCGGCGATCTCCTATGGCGCCAACTATATCGGCAAGGACGGCAAGCCGGCGCCGCTCGACGATGGCGCCAAGAAATATCTCGCGCAACTGGTCAAGTGGAATGCCGACGGCCTCAACGACAAGGATGTCTGGGTGTCCGCTTCCGGCACCACCTACAAGCCGGCGGCTGACGACTTCATCAACAGCCAGGTCGCCGTCTACTATGCCGGTTCCTGGCAGATCCCGAATTTCATGACCAAGATCGGCACGAATTTCGACTGGGTTGCGATCGGCAGCCCCTGCGGCCCGGCCGCCTGCACCGGCATGCCCGGCGGCGCTGGCCTAGTGGCGATCAAATCGACGAAAAATCCCAAGGATGTCGCCAAGGTGCTGGATTACCTCGCTTCGACCCCGGTCGCCAAGGAATTCGCCGAACGGACGCTGTTCCTGCCGTCGAACAAGGAAGTGATCGCCAGCGGGCTCGACTTCAAGACCGACAACAAATTCGCCAAGGAGGCGCTCAACACCTTCGTCAAGGCGACGTCGACGACCGCGCCGGAAGCGCTGAAGCTGCCGGGCTGGTCATGGTCCGACACCTATTACGGCGCACTCGTCAGCCGCGTCGGCCAGGCGATGGCGGGTGAGATGAGCCTTGATGATGCATTCAAGCGGATTGATTCCGATATCGCGGAGAAGGTGAAGGCAGCGCAGTAGAGTGTGTCGTCAGTGCCGGCGTGCGGATTGGCAGATCTGTGCGCCGGCCTCAGGGGAGGTTAAACGGGTGAAGGAAAACGGCATCGCAGTCGCGTCGCAATCCATGGCCATGGCTGTTGTCGGCCGGTTGATGGCTATTATCGACATTCCGCTCAGCCTCCTCCAGCGAAAGGCAGGGCAGACGGGCATGGCCGCCTTCTTCCTGGCGCCGAACATGGCGATCTTCGGCGTGTTCGTGCTTGTCCCGTTCGTCGTCAATTTCATCTATTCGCTGACCGGCGGCTCGGCCATCTTTCTCGACCAGCGGCGCTTTGCCGGGCTGCAGCAATATGACGAGATATTTTCCTGCGGCAATTACCTCGATCCCAACTCCTGCAAGCAGGACGTCTTTTGGATCGCGGCCGGCAATACCGCCTGGTTCGTGGTTATCCAGGTGACGCTGATGATCAGCGCGGCGCTGATCACGGCCCTGATCCTCAACCGCGAGATCATCGGTCGCGGCTTCTGGCGCGCCGTGTTCTTCTTTCCGGTGCTCTTGTCGCCAGTGGTCACCGGGCTGATCTGGCGCTGGATTTTTGAGCGCCAGGGCGTGCTCAACGCCGTCTGCCAAAAACTCTTCGGCATGGCGCCCTATGACTGGCTGACAGAGCGCACGACCTCGTTCTTTGCCTCCATCGGTGTGTCGATCTGGGCGCATGTCGGCTTCTACACGCTGATCCTGCTCGCCGGCCTGCAGGCGATCCCGAAAGACCTTTACGAGGCCGCCGAGATGGATGGCACCAGCCGTTCGCGCGTCTTCTGGCGCATCACGCTGCCGCTGTTGATGCCGAACCTCATCGTCGTCTTGGTGCTGGCGCTGATCCGCGCGGTGCAGATTTTCGACGAAGCCTTCGTGCTCACCCATGGCGGGCCGGGCACCAGCACGATGTACATGGTGCAATATATCTACGAGACCGGCTTTGCCTCGGAACTGCGCAATCCGGGCCTCGCGGCGGCGGCCTCCATCCTGATGGGTGCCGTGCTGGTCGTGCTCACATTGGCGCAAATGGCGGCATCGCGCCGCAACGAGAAGAAGGGAGCGCGCTGATGTCGACAGTCGTGCAATTCCTGACGCGTCGCCGGGGCGGCAAAGGCTGGCACTGGACGGATGTGTTCACCTGGATCTGGCTGATCGGCGGGCTCTTGTTGATGTTCGGACCGGCGGCATGGCTGGCGCTCTCCTCGTTCAAGACGCCGGCGGCGCTCTCGGAATTCCCGCCTTCGCTGCTGCCCTATGTCACCGAGACGGTGACGGTCGCCGGTTACGACAAGCCGCTGCAGCTATATGACGTGACCATGCCGGATGGCTCGAAGGCCAAGTTGGCGGAAGTCCGCCGTGTCGGCATCGTTTCCCAGATGGTCGATCCGCAAAATCCGCAGGCGATCGTCAAGGTCAATATCAGGAATCGCAAGCCGGTGCAGAGCATATCGTTCGAGACCTCGAACTATACCGAACCCTTCCTGCATTTCGATTTCCTGCGCTATCTCTGGAACTCGGTTTTCGTCACCGTCATGGCGACGCTGATCACGCTTGTCGTCAACTCCATGGCCGCGTTCGCGCTCTCCAAGTATAAATTCCGCGGCCAGAACATCATTCTCGTCCTGATCGTTGCCACCTTGATGGTGCCGCTCGCGGTGATCATGGTGCCGCTCTATTCGGTGGTCTCGACGCTTGGCCTGCTCGACAATCTCTGGGGCGTGATCCTGCCCACGGTGGCGACGCCGACCGGCGTGTTCCTGCTCAGGCAATATATGCTGACCATTCCCGACGAGTTGATCGACGCCGCGCGCATGGACAAGGCGTCGGAATGGCAGATCTACTGGCGCATCGTGCTGCCGCTCTCGGCGCCGGCGCTGGCCGTGCTTGCCATCTTCTCGGTCGTCTGGCGGTGGAACGATTTCCTGTGGCCGCTGATCGTGCTCAGCCGCTCATCGCTTTACACATTGCAGGTCGGGCTGAATGTCTATTCCGGCCAGCTGAACGTGCAATGGCATTACATCCTCGCCATGACCGTGGTGACGATGATCCCGGTGATCCTCGTCTTCGTGTTCCTGCAGCGTTTTATCGCGCGCGGCATCGCCACGTCCGGGCTGAAATAGGGGAAACGACGTGGGCCAGATCGTACTCGAAAAAGTCACCAAATCCTTCGGCGCCATCGACGTGCTGCATGGCATCGACCTCGATATCGGCGAGGGAGAGTTCGTCGTCTTCGTCGGCCCGTCGGGCTGCGGAAAATCGACGCTTCTGCGCCAGATCGCCGGTCTCGACCGGCCGTCGAGCGGTGAGATCCGCATCGGCGGCAAGCTGGTCAACGATGTCCCGGCCTCGGACCGTGGTCTAGCCATGGTGTTCCAGTCCTATGCGCTCTATCCACACATGAGCGTCCGGCAGAACCTGGCCTTTGGCCTCGAAAATTCGCGCATGCCGAAGGCGGAGATCGATACGCGCATTGCCGAGGCGGCGCGCATGCTCGATATCGGCGACTATCTCACCCGCCGCCCCGGCCAGCTCTCCGGCGGCCAGCGGCAGCGCGTGGCGATCGGACGCGCCATCGTGCGCAATCCCACGGCCTTTTTGCTTGATGAACCGCTGTCGAACCTCGACGCCGAACTGCGCATCTCCATGCGGGCCGAGCTCTCGGCGCTGCACGCCCGGCTGAAGACGACGATGATCTACGTCACCCACGACCAGATCGAGGCGATGACGCTCGCCGACCGCATCGTCGTGCTGCGCAAGGGTCGGGTCGAGCAGGTCGGTTCGCCGCTGGACCTCTATAACCGTCCGACCAACCGTTTCGTTGCCGGCTTCATCGGCGCCCCCAGCATGAATTTTCTACCCGGAACCATCGCCGGGGTTACGGAGGCGGGAACGGACGTCAAGCTGCTGGGGCAGGAGGTCGTGACGGTGCCACGAAGGGCCGAACGGGCAAGCATGGGGGAGGCAGTCTCTGTTGGCATCCGGCCGCAGCATATCCGGCTGGCCAAGGACGGCGAGCATGGCGTCTCCGTCGCAATCGATCTGGTCGAGGCGCTTGGCTCGGAGACGGTCGTACATGCGCATGCTTCGACTGGTGAACTCGTCCTCGCGGTGCTCGCGGGCCAGCATGCACTTGCCAAGGGTCAGACGATGACCTTCGCCTTCGATGCGCGCGATCTACATCTCTTCGACAAGGACGGCCTTCGGCTTTCCGGAACCTGACAATCAAGGACGATCGCCATGGCAGCGACATTCGACTGGAAAAACGCTTTCTCGCTGGAGGGCCGGCGGGCGCTGGTGACCGGCGGCGCGGCCGGGATCGGTCAGGCGATTGCAGTCGCATTGGCGGCATCCGGTGCGGATGTTGCCTTCACTAGCCACAGCAGGCCGGGCGCTGAAACGGCTGTGGCCATCGAAGCCACCGGCAGGCAGGCGAGGGACGTGCATGCGGATCTCGGCTTGCTCGATGCCCGCGCGGCCGAAGAGATGATCGAGCGGATCGAAGGCGAGTTCGGTGCGATCGACATTCTTGTCAACAATGCCGGCATCATCCGCCGCGCCGATCTGGCCGTTCACGCCGAGGAGGATTGGCGCGCCGTGCTTTCGACCAATCTCGACGCCACCTGGTTCCTGTCTCAGGCGGCGGCGCGGCGGATGCAGGCGCGCAAATCCGGCCGGATCATCATGATCGCGTCGCTGCTGTCCTTCCAGGGCGGCATCCGCGTGCCCGGCTACACCGCGTCGAAACACGCGGTGGCCGGCCTGACGAAGGCGCTTGCCAATGAGCTCGCGCCGCATGGGGTGACCGTCAACGCCGTTGCGCCAGGCTATATCGCCACCGACAACACGACGGCCCTGCGGGCGGATCCCGAGCGGTCGCGGCAGATTCTCGAGCGCATCCCGACTGGTCGCTGGGGCGAGGCCACGGACATCGCCGGCGCCGCCGTGTTCCTGGCTTCGCCGGCGTCGGCCTATGTGACCGGGGCCATCCTCAATGTCGATGGCGGGTGGCTGGCGCGGTAGCGGCGGAGCCCGGCCGTCCCCGCCGGCACATCCATTCGATGGTCTGGCCAGATCACCCGAAATCCGCGGACGTCAGATGCACGACCGTGCCCAGATGCAGGACGAAGTCTGCCTTGCCGTCGCTATCGGTGTCGCCATAAATGTAAGTATCCGAGGACGTCGTCTGGAAACGCAGCTCGCCGGCCGTCTTGCTGAAGGCGGATGTGCCGATGAAGTTGAAGGCTTGCTGGCCGTGGGAATGGATATCGGCATCGATCTGCGAGAGTTCGATCAAATCTTTCTCCGACTGCTTGAAGTCCATGATCGTATCGCACGCATTTTTCGACGTCCCGATGTCGGAAGCGTGGGCAAACCAGAACACATCTGCTCCGCTGCCGCCGTAAAGCACGTCCGCGCCGGCTTCGCCGTAGATCTGGTCGTCGCCGCCGCCGCCTTTGATGACGTCATTTCCGGAACCGGCTTGGAACAGGTTGTTGCCGGCGTCTCCGACGAGAACATCGGCGTGGGTCGATCCGACGAGCAGTTCGATCGAGGAATAGGTATCGCCCTTGGCGTCGCCGGTGTTGGACGAGGGCGTGTTCATGTTGGCCGTTACACCCTTGCTTGCCGTGGCATAAGACACGACATCGAAACCGTCGCCGCCGATGAGCGCGTCAGCGCCTGCGCCGCCGATGAGGAGGTCGTCGCCGGCGCCGCCGTCCAGCGCATTGGCGCCGGCATTTCCGGTCAGCTCATCACCGAAGTTCGTTCCAGTAACGTTTTCGATCGAGGAATAGGTGTCGCCGGCGGCGTCACCGGTGTTGGCGCCGTGCGATGCGAGATTGGCATGAACGCTCGCCGTCGCATCGGCATAGGATGCGGTGTCGATGCCGGTGCCGCCGATCAGCTTGTCCGCGCCCGCACCGCCATTGAGCAGGTCGTTGCCGCCGCCGCCCGACAGCTTGTCATTGCCGGCACCGCCCGAGAAATCATCGGCTGTCGCCTTGCCGGTGAACGTATCGGCATGGCTCGATCCGACGAATTTTTCAATCGAGACGAAGACATCGCCCTTGGCATCACCGGTGTTGTCGACAGGCGCTGTCAGCGAGACAACCACGCCCTTTGCGGCACCGGCATAGCTGGCCGTGTCGATGCCGCTGCCGCCGTCCAGCCGGTCGGCGCCTGCGCCTCCGACAAGCGTATCGCTTCCCTCTCTTCCGTTGATGGTATCGCCATAGGCTGTACCGGTGAGCATCTCGTCCGCCCCGATACCGGAGAGGATGACCTTCGATGTCGCCATCGAGGCATCGACCCCGGTGGTCGGGGCCGTATTGATCTTCGCCAGGTCGAAGGTTCCGCCTTCGCCGATGAGATTGAAGGACGTTGCAGCGATAATGAGCGAAAGCGAGCTCAACTGCGCAATACTGGCCGTGACAGCGTGGCCGCTTGCAGCTAGGGTTTCGACATGTTTGAAGATCGTGTGACCAAGATCATATCCGTTGATAAGGTCGCTTCCGGCGCCGCCGTCGATGGTGACGCTGCCGCGGCTGGCAGCAAATAGCTTGGTGGACAATACGATCGTATCGTCGCCAGCTCCGCCGCTGAGTGTGTCACTGCCCGAACCGCCGATCAAGCGGTCATCGCCGTTGCCGCCGTCGAGGACGTCGTTGGCGCCGCCGCCCTGGAGCGTGTCGTTGCCGTCATTGCCGTAGAGGGTGTCGGGTCCTTTTCCGCCCTTCAGGCTGTCATTGCCGTCGTCGCCGTTCAGAACGTCGCCGAAGTTCGATCCGGTGAGCGAACTGCCCGATGCGCTCGCCGTCAAAGTCACCATCGAGGTTGCGGTGGACGCATCGACAGCGGGATTGCTGGCGAGCGTCGAGAGGTCCAGCGTGCCGCCATCACCGACCAGGTAGAGCTTGTCGACGACGGTCACGGTCGCGAAGGACTTGATCTGGGCGACGGTTGCAGCGAGAGAATTGGCGCTGAGCGCTTCCACATTCGTGGTCACCAGCCCGCCGAGCGAGACCAGGTCGCCGGTGACGGTGTCGTGGCCGTCGCCACCGTCGAACGTACCGCTGCCCACGGTGCCATTCTTTATCTCCAAGGTGTCGTCGCCCATGCCGCCGGAGATGGCGTCACCGATGTGAAAGCCGCTGAAATGATCGGCCTGGCTGGTTCCGGTGATCGTGGAGGCGGATGTCAGGGCGGAGCCGTCGACATCGAGCAGCACCGCCGACGACAGGCGCGCCGAAAAATCCAGCACACCGCCGTCGCCCGTCAGCACGATCTTGTTGCTGAAGGACGGATCGTGCAATTCGATCGAGGAGAACGAGTTCAGTTGTGCAATGCTGGCGCTGAAATCGCCGGACCAGCCGAAGCTCAGCTTTTCGAAGCCGGCATAGGTGGCGGTTCCCAGACCGTCGCTGGCGTCGACCTCGTCCACGCCGTCGGTGCCGGCAAATGTTCCTGTGGCGCTCGTGTCCACGGAAATGGTGGTCATGATTTTGAAATCCTGATCAGAAGGGATGAGAAAAGGGGAGATGAATTAGAATGGCTGGCGCGTGTGGCGCCAGCCGGGCTTGTGACGTCGGACCGATGAACTGGCCGCACCTTGCCGAAAATTCCGGGCAGGACTGCCATGGCCAAGCCCGTCTATTATGGAATTGGCCGACCTGCAACGCCGACCCAGGCGAAACCTGCCACTCAGAGCCCGAACCAGCGGGCGCGGCGGCTGGAGCCGAAGAACTCCTTGTCCTTCCTCAGATCGACCGACGGCTCGTAATAGGTGCCGGTCGGGCTCGGGCCTGAGAAGAAATCGACCTCGACCTTGCCGATGCGACCCGCGCCGAACTCGATATAGCAGGTGCCGAAGCCGTTATATTGGACAGCCTCTCCGCGGTTTGCCAGCTTGGCGATCAGCGCGCTCGCCACGGCGCGCGCAGCACCTTCGGCAAACACGCCTGCCTTCGGCGTGCCGGTATTGGCGCCATCGCCGACGGCATAGACGTTTTCATATTTGGTTTCGAGCGTTCGCGGATTGACGGGGATCCAGCCATCCACCGCCATGCCGCTTGCCAGCACGACCGGTGGTACACGATGCTTGGGCACGCCGAGGAACAGGTCGAAAGGCATTTCGGTGCCGTCATCGAGGACGGCGACATTCCTGGCATTGTCGACCGATGCAACGCGGCGGCCGGGGGTGAAACGGATATTGCGTTCGGCAAAGGCCGCGATCAGCGCGCGCGATGTGTCCGGCGACGGCGGCACCGGGCTCGGCAGCGGTAGGACCAGGTCGATTTCGCAATCGTCGCGGATGCCGCGGCTCAAAAGATAGTCGTGCAGCATGAGGGCGCATTCGTTCGGCGCCGGCGGGCATTTGTAGGGCGCGCCGCAGACGCCGACCAGCGCCCTGCCTTTCTTGAATTCCGGCAGAACGTGCCTGAGCTTTTCCGCGCCCGGCACGGTGTAGAATTCGGTGGTGCCGGCGAGGCCGGGCGTCGCGTCGAAATCATATTCGGCACCGAGCGCCACGACCAGGATGTCGGCATCGAAGACGCCATCGTCGGTGGTGACGCGGCGGGCGACAGGATCGATCTGGGTGATCGTGCGCTTCAGGAGCTTCACGCCCGGCTTGGCATAGGTCGCATAGGGTAGTCTGACCGCTTCCGGCTCCTTGTGACCGAACATAACGTCCAGCTTGGAAAAGCCGAAGACGAAGTGATCGCTCTTGTCGATCAGGGTCACGTCGATGCTGTCTCCCAGCGATTCCGACAGAAGCGTCGTCAGCTCCAGGCCGCCAAATCCGGCGCCGAGCACGACGATACGCGGCTTGCTCATGGTGGTCATAGTTCTCTCCTGAATAGGAATTGGGGCGAGGATATTTTAGGGGGCGGCGAGGGCGGACTGATCGCCCTCGCCAGCGGGCCGATCAGGTCAGCACCGGCTGCGGCACGATGCGGATATAGGGCTTGGGCTCCTTCCAGCCCTGCGGATAGAGTTTCTTCGCCTCTTCGTTGGAAACCGAACCGGCAATGATGACGTCGTCGCCGGGCTTCCAGTTGACCGGCGTCGCCAGCCGATGCTTGGCGGTGAGCTGCATCGAGTCGATCACGCGCAGGATCTCATCGAAATTGCGGCCGGTGGTCATCGGATAGGAGATGACGAGCTTGATCTTCTTGTCCGGGCCGATGACGTAGACGTTGCGGACGGTCTGGTTGTCCGCAGCCGAGCGGCCATCGGAAGTCTCGCCGGCCGCGGCGGGCAGCATGTCGTAGAGTTTGGAGACGGCCAGCGTCGGATCGCCGATCATCGGGAAGTTCGGCGCCGTGCCCTGGGTCTCGGCGATGTCGTTCGCCCAGCCGGAATGCCTGTCCACCGGATCGACCGAAAGACCGATGATCTTGACGCCGCGCTTGTCGAATTCCGGCTTCATACGCGCCATATATCCAAGCTCGGTAGTGCAGACCGGCGTAAAATCCTTGGGATGGGAGAAGAGCACGCCCCAGTCGCTGCCGAGCCATGCGTGGAAGGAGATCGGCCCCATCGTGGTTTCTGCGATGAAATCAGGAGCGATATCGTTGATTCTCAGTGACATTTTCAGTTCCTCTCGTGGTTGGATGTTGTCGGATAGGGTTGCGGAATCAGGTTAGGAATTCGGCGGTCCTCCGGCGTTGAACAACAGTCAGACCGTAGTGCGAATGTTGCAACGCTTGTTGTGGGCGTGAGCCGGAATATTCTTGGTGCCGACCGCCCTCCCAGAGAGCAACGTGCCGAAAATCTGGGTGGCAGAAGTATAGGAGGCATTCGGTAGCATTTGGGTCCGTTTCGCGTAACAAGTGATTGCGAGCGGACACTAGAAAAACTATGTTCCTCGCACGTTCCTCGAAAAATATTTCTCTGCGGGCGACCCCGCGTTCAGACTAAGTCACTGTTTCAGGCGGAGAAAAATGTGAAGGCGTCGATTGATCTGCTCGGCCGTTTCGTCGTTCGCATCGATGATCGGGAAATCCCTGCCGCCGATTGGCGGCGCGATCGGGCCGCGGCCTTGGTCAAGCTGCTCGCCGTGACGCCGCAACACAGATTGCACCGCGAACAGGTGATGGAGGCCTTCTGGCCCGATCTCGACAGCGAGCTGGCGAGCGCGAATTTTCGCAAGGCGGTCCACTTTGCTCGCAAAGTGCTGGATGCCCATGAGCTGATCAGCGTCAGCAAGGAAATCGTCTCGCTTTCCGACGGCATCGATCTGGTGATCGATGCCGGGCGGTTCGAGGCGGCGGCAAAGGCTGCACTGCTGAGCGGTGACGCACGCCAATGCGCTGAGGCGGCCGACCTCTATCGCGGGCCGCTGCTGCCCGATGATCGCTATGTCGAATGGCTCGACGCGCCGCGCGAGCGGTTGCAGCAGCTCTACGTCAAGGTGCTGCGCACCGGACGGCTGTGGTCGCAGTTGATCGCGCTCGATCCGACCGATGAGGAGGCGCAATGCGCCCTCATGCAGGCGGCGCTCGATGCCGGCAACCGCAACGAGGCCATCCGCCTGTTCGACCAGTTGCGCGAACGGCTGCGCATCGAGCTCGGCGTCGGGCCAAGCCCGGCCGCCATCGGTATCTATGAACGCGCATTGGCGCTTTCCGGTGTCGAGCCGGCTTCGGCCTCCGAACGCATCCGCGCCTCGCTCGCCTGGGGCCTCGTGCACCTGCAGAGCGGGGAGTTCGACAAGGCCAGCGAAATCGCCCGGGAGACCCGCGATCAGGCGCTTGGCGCCGGTCTGGCGCGCGAAGTCGGCGAGGCCAGCGCCGTGCTCGGCATCACCGCCAAGATGCAGGATCGCTGGCGCGACCTCTTCCGCAACGAGATCATCGACTGGATACGCACGAAGCCGGGCTTCGTTCCGGCGGTGTTCGACGGGCATCTTTGCCTTGCCGAATTCTGCCTCTGCAGCGCCAGCGGTCCCGCTGAAGCGGCCGAACTGGCCCACGAACTTCTCGACGTCGCCGACAATGCCGAATCCGGCGCCGGCCGCGGCCTGGCCTGCCTGATCCTGGGCGAGGTCGCCATTTTTGCGGGCGAACTGGATGAGGCGGAAAAGCTGCTGACCGAAGCGGAAAAGCTGCTGCTGGAAGCCAATGCCATATCGGGCCGGGTGCTGGCGCTGGAGCGTCTGGCCGAAGTGGCGCTGCAGCGCGGCCAGAAATGGCGCGCCAGCCGCCTCATCCGCCGGGGGCTGGCCGATGCCGATCAGTCATGGCTGTCGCCACACCTGGTGATGCGCATGCAGGCATTGGAAGTGCGCTCTGCTACGTCCCGGGAAAAGACCGCGGAGGCCATCCGCGAAGGCGACCGCCTGCTCACGCCCGGCTCCTGCCAGCCCTGTTCGATGGGCTTCCGGACCGCGTCGGCCATAGCGCTTGCCGAGGCCGGCGAGCTGCAACAGGTCGACCGGCGCCTCAACGACGCCGAACGCATTGCCGGCATGTGGCAGGGCGGCCCCTGGGCCGCGGCGCTCTGGGAAGCGCGCGGCGTCCAGCGCCAGGCGCAGAAAAACAGCGTCCGCGCCATGGCCGCCTTCGCCGAGGCCGCTGCCCGCTATGAGGAGCTCGGCCGGCCGCTCGACCAGGCGCGATGCCTGAACCGGATGGCGAGCGTGATGCCGGCGGCCAAATCCGCCTGAGCATGACCAGCGCGCAGCGAGCCCGCGGCTGGCTCTTCATCTCACGCCACCATTCAGGCGGTCGATTTGATATGGTCGATGAAGGCGCGCAGCTTGGGCAGCATCTGGCGCTTGCTGGGATAGTAGAGGAAGACGCCGGGGGTCATGACGGCGAGGTCGTCAAGCACCGACTCCAGCTTTGCCTCGGCGATCGGCGCGCGCACGAGCGGCCCCGGCACCTGCGCCAGGCCTATACCCTTCACCGCGGCCCCGAGCAGTGTCGGATAGTCGTGCGCGATCAACGGGCCGAAGACCGCTGCCTCGATCCGTTCGTTGCCGTCGACGAAGGACCAATGGCCGATGGCGCCATTCGAACGGCGTATGCGCAGGCAGGCATGCTGGCGCAGGTCTGCCACGTTCTCCGGACGGCCATGGTGGGCGAGATAGTCCGGGCTGGCGACGACCATGAATGGGAAGGGCTGCGTCAGCCGCACCGCCACCATGTCGGGCGCGATGAACTGGCCGAAGCGGATGCCGGCATCGAAGCCGCCAGTGGCGAGATCGACCATTTCCTCGCTCGCGGCGATTTCCAGTTCGATGTCCGGATAGGCCTCGGCGAATGAGCCGATCACCGGTTCGAGGATCAGCGGCACGACGCCGCGGGGCACGGAGAGACGTAAGAGCCCGGCAGGCCGCTGACCGAGATCGCGGGCGAATTCGGCAGCAGCAAGGAGTTCCGCGAAAGCCGGTGATGCGCGATCGAAGAAGCGCTGGCCGGCCTCTGTCAGGCCGACGCTGCGTGTCGTGCGAGTGAACAGCGCCACGCCGAGCCGCGCTTCCAGGGCACGAATGGCCTGGCTGACCGCCGACGGTGTCACGCCCAGCTCTGCCGCGGCCCGGCGAAAATTGCCGTGCCGGGCGACAGCGAGAAAGCTCTCGACACCTTCGAGTGGGCTCTGTCGGATTGTGTAGATAGGCTTCATAGCCTGTGAACATTATGTCGGATTGTCGGGGAATGGTAGCGGCCTTAGATCATCTCCTGAAACCTGATCAGGAGGCTGAAATGCCGATAGGATTGCTTTTTCTCATCCAACTCATTCTTGGCTATGTCGTGTGGCTGCTTTGCTTCGGGACCTATCTGCTGCCCAGGCTCAAATCGATGGACCGCCTGCAGGCGCATCGGGTGATCGCCACGTTGCACAGCTTCCGCTTCTTCGGCCTGGTCTTCCTCGTGCCCGGGGTCGTTGGCCCGGATCTGCCTGCCGGTTTCGCGCCAGCCGCCGCCTATGGCGATTTCGCCACCGGCGTGCTGGCCATTCTGGCGCTGCTGACGGTGCGGATTGCTCCGCTCTTCTGGGGCTTCGTCGTCGCCTTCAATTTGGTTGGCGTCGGTGATCTCATCATCGACTACTGGCACGCCGTTCTCGGTGGACTGCCGGATCACGCTGGCGCGCTGGGCGCCGCCTATGTGATCCCGATCCTCTATGTGCCCTTGCTGATGATCACCCACGGGCTGGCGCTCTACTGGCTGGCGCGTCCCCGGACCAGTGCGGCGATGTCGCCGCCCGTCCGGAACATGCTTTGAGAGAGATATCCCTGAGCGTTCGCCCCTTCATTGTGATCGGATCGCTTCAGTGTATGGGCGCGAACCGGCGGCAGTCACGACAGATCCTGCGAACAGGGATTGTGCAATGTGGCGCACAGGCGGTTCCCAGCAGCCGACGCGATCTCGGAGATCGTCGGTTACCATGAAAAAGAGTGTCTGGCGCGCGACAAACCATCCGCGCCGGCCGACGTGTTCGAGGATCGAACAGCGCCGACACAGGTGAATCTCAAAGGCCGAACACAGCGCCCAATCGCGTCAGGAAGCCTATCACCGGCCTCAGCATGGCGCGAATGCAGCGGGCGGCATCGGCGCCACGCACCGTCGTTCCGAAACGGCAGTAGCAGGTCACGTCGTGCAATTGCCCGTCGCTCAGCTCAAAGAACCGTTTCGCCTCGCCAAAGGTGTCATTTTGCAGACCGGCTGCACGCAGGATCGGGTCGCTGAAAGCGACCGAAATCGGTGACGTGTCGCAGCGCATCATCGCTCTTGTCTCGCGCGATTGATGTTCCGTTTCATGAAGGGTTTCGAAATGTTGATCGGGTGTCTTTTCGAGAAGCTCCGCCCAGCGTTCCAGGCGCTCGCGCCGGGACATTGCAGCAGGCTGCCAGGTTTGCTCAACTGCGCCCAGTTCTCGCAACTGTTCGAGTGTTTGGTGTTTCATTTCCGCCTCCTTGGAGTGCGCTGACCGCCGTTCTTGCCGGCAGGGATCTAACAGAGGCGATGCCTTGCTGGTTCCCATCAAGGGCAGCGATTTTCTCATCGTCATGCGAATGCCCAATGGGCTTTGACCAACGATCGACGCCATCGTGTGGAAAATATAGACGGCATGTCATCATATGAGTAGTGTTCGCGCGTGGGAGATATTTTCATATCCGGCCTTGTTTTTGTTCCGGCGGCGTGAATCCTGAAACTTGGCGTCGACCTGATGATGAAGAGGACTCCGATGGAGCCGGTGCAAAAGAAGAAGCTTTATGTCGAAGTGCTCGACCGGATCATGTCGGCGATCTCGACGTCGGAATTTCCGCCTGGCTCGCAATTGCCGTCCGAGAAAGAATTGATGGTAATGATCGGCGTCGGCCGTCCGGCGATCCGCGAGGCGATGCAGGCGCTGCAGCAGATGGGGCTGATCCGGATTTCGCATGGCGAACGTGCCCGGGTGATCAATCCGACGGCCGAGGTGATTGTCGCGCAAATCTCGTCGGCGATGATCATGATGCTGTCGACCAATCCACGTGGTCTCGAAGAATTAAAAGAAATCAGGCTCTTGTTGGAGGTCGGGTTGGCCAGGATGGCGACCCGGCGGGCGAGTGCGCGCGATCTCGACCGCCTGGCCGAGGCGCTTAAGCAACTCAAGGAGGCTCGCGGCGACAATTCTCGTTTCGTCGCGGCCGACATGAATTTTCATGTCGTCATCGCCGAGATGAGCGGCAATTCCATGATTGCGGCGGTGTCGAAGGGCATGCTCGACTGGCTGTCACGCTTCAAGCGCGAGTTGGTGTCGGTCAAGGGCGCGGAGCGGCTGACCATCGAGGAGCATGAGCGGATCTACAAGATGATCGCCGCCGGCGATCCGGAGGCGGCCGCCAAAGCGATGGAAGATCATATCGGCCGGTCCAGCGAGCTCTACACCAAATATGCCGCAAAGCCCATGGCCACGGAAATGGACGATCACGACGGATCGTAGAACTCATATGATGACATGATTGGATTTTGATGCTAATCGTAGGCTCGGAGTGAGTGAGCATATGATGACATCATGCCCAGCCGGTTCCACGCGACCTATCTGATCGAGACGCGCTACCCCCTCGAAGCGGCTGCCTCCGCCATGGCCGGAGAACAGTCGAGCGGAACGTTCATGCCCCTGGCGCAGGAGACGCCGGAGCTCATTGCCCGTTTCGGCGCCCGCGTCGAAGGGATCGAGGATCTTGGCGAAGTGACCGGTGAAGCCCTGCCGCTGTCGCGTCCGCCGAGATCCCATCCTTCGGCGCGGCCGCGTCGGGCCAAGGTGCATCTTTCATGGAATATCGAGAACACCGGCAGAGTGCTGTCGTCCGTCTGGTCGACGGTGCTCGGCAACCTGTTCGAACTGCATCATTTCTCGGCAATGAAGCTCATCGATCTGACGCTGCCGGATGATTTCGCCGATGCCTATCCCGGTCCGGCATTCGCCATCGAGGGAACCAGGCGGCTGACAGGCGTCGCCAAGGGGCCGGTGATCGGCACGATCATCAAGCCGAGCGTCGGTCTGACGATCGAACAGACGGCGGAACTCTGCGATAGGCTGATCGCCGCCGGGCTCGATTTCATCAAGGATGATGAGCTGATGGGCGATCCGCCATATTCGCCCTTCGCCCAGCGTTTCGAGGCGGTAATGCAGGTGATCGACCGGCACGCCGATCGGACCGGCCGCAAGGCCATGCATGCGGCCAATATTTCCGGCGATATCGACACCATGCGGCGGCAGCTCGACCTGATCGAGAAACGTGGCGGCACCTGCGCCATGCTGGTGCTCAATTCCGTCGGCCTCTCCGGCGTGATCGAGATGCGCCGCCATTCCGGCGTCGCCATCCATGGCCATCGTGCCGGGTGGGGCATGTTCAGCCGCTCGCCGGATATCGGCATGAGCTATGTCGCCTACCAGAAATTCTGGCGGCTCGCCGGCGTCGACCACCTGCATGTCAACGGCCTCTCCAACAAGTTCTGCGAGCCCGACGATTCCGTCATCGCCTCGGCGCGCGCCTGCCTGACGCCGATGTTCGAACGGCCAGGGCGGCCGGATATCGTCATGCCGGTGTTTTCGTCTGGCCAGTCGGCGGTGCAGGCGGCGGAGACTTATGCGCGGCTCGGCAGTGACGACCTGATCTATTGCTGCGGCGGCGGCATCATGGCGCATCCGGACGGCGTCGAAGCCGGGGTGCGCAGCCTGCGTCAGGCCTGGGACGCGGCAGCGGCCGGAATTCCGGCAGCAGACTATGCGAAATCGCATCCGGAATTGGCGTCTGCGCTCGCCTCCTTCGCGAGTTGAGCCGGATCATCTGAGTGCGCCAGAGGGCGCGGAGGAGAAAGGGAGTATCACTATGGCAATGTCAGTCGCCGTGCTCGGTGCCGGCGGAAAAATGGGCTTTCGGGTGACCAGGAAGCTTGTCGATGCGGGCTACGATGTCCGCGCGGTCGAGATCGGCGATGCCGGCCGGCAGAAGCTTTCCGAGGCCGGCATCACGGCGGTCGGCATGGATGACGGCGTGCCGGGGGCCAAGGTGGTGGTCATGGCGCTGCCCGACAATCTGATCGGCCAGGTGGCGCGGCAGATTTCGCCCAAGGTCGCTTCGGGCAGCATGCTGGTCATTCTCGATGCCGCTGCGCCCTATGCCGAGGACCTGCCCAGGTACCGGCCGGACCTCACCTATTTTGTCGGTCATCCCTGTCATCCGCCGCTCTTTGGCGACGAGACGGAATGGGCGGCGCGGCGCGATTATCATGGCGGCATTGCCAGGCAATCGATCGTCTGCGCGCTGATGCAGGGGCCGGAGGAGCACTATACGCTGGGTGAGGAAATCTGCCGAGCCATGTGGTCGCCGATCATCGATTGCCATCGCGTCACGGTCGAACAGCTCGCAATCCTCGAACCGGGCCTGTCGGAAATGGTCGCCATGCCCTTCGTCGACACCATGGTCGAGGCGGTGGAGGAATGCGAGAAGAAATACGGCATTCCGCGCAAGGCGGCGCTGGATTTCCTCATCGGCCACCTCAATGTCGAGATCGCCATGTGGTTCGGCTTCTCGCCGAAAGTGCCGTCGGATGCAGCGCTCAGGCTGATGCGCTTCGCCAAGGGCGTCGTGGTGCGGGAGGATTGGCGCGAGGCGCTGTCGCCCGCCAAGGTCAAGGAAGCCTCGGAACTGATCGTCTATGGCAAAGGCACCTGAGAGAGGGGGAGGCGGTCGGATCGTCTCGATCTCGACCGTGCTCTTCGATGGCTATCCGATGGAAGCGGCGATCGCCGAGATCGCCGGCTGCGGCGCACGCTATGTCGAGCCGGCCTTTATCAAAGGCTATGTCGATTTCGACGAGACCGCGTTTTCCTCCCGGCCCGCCCGGCAGCTCCGCACGATGATCGAGGCGGCGGGGCTCAAAGTGCATGCCGTCTCTGCCCACATGGACCTGTCTTGCGCCGACGCCATGGTCATGCTCGACCGGCGGATCGGATTTGCCACAGATATCGGCGCGCAAGTGCTGATCACCAATGCCGGACCGGCTCAGGGGTGCGACAGGATTATCGATGTCATCCGGTCGCAACTGCCCAGGCTCGAAGCCTGGGGCGGCATGCTGGCGCTGGAAAATCCGGGCCACGGGTCCGGCGACCTGATCGGCAATGCGGCGGAGGGCAGGGCGCTGGTCGATGCGATCGGCTCGCCGTATGTGCGGCTCAATCACGACGCTGCCAATGTCTTCACCTATAGCCGTGAAGCGCTGCAGCCTGCCGATGACTACCGTCGCGCGTCCGATGCCATCGGGCATGTTCATTTCAAGGACGTGGAGGCCACGCCGGAGGGCTGGTGGTTCTGCGCCATCGGCTTGGGCGACGTCGACCTTGCCTCCTATCTCGCTGTCATTCCGGAGAGGATGCCGCTCAGCCTCGAGCTGCCGCTCCGGCTCAAACGTCCTGGCCGTGGCGATCCGCGCCGGGCGGTTGAGCCAAAACCGCTTGGCGCGCTTCGTGCCGCTTTGGCGCAATCACTGGATTTCATCAACGATCGGGGCAAAGAGCCCCGTCGAAATTTATCCATTGACGACAAGACGCTTACGTGATTGGTGTACTGGTATGATGTGTTAATGAGATGGTGACCATGGAGGATGGTCGCCAAACCCCAAACGGAGGAGAAACAAATGAAGAAACTACTCATGGCGTCGCTTGCTGGAGCGGCTCTCTGCCTGTCGATGGCGCTGCCCGCGGCGGCATCGAAGGACAAGCCGGTCATCGCGCTGTCGAACGCCTATTACGGCAATACCTGGCGCCATCAGATGGTCGAAGCCTTCGAGGCGGCGGCCAAGCAGGCCAAGACCGATGGCAAGATCGCCGACTATATCATCATGAACGGTGACGGTTCGGTGGCGCAGCAGAACAGCCAGTTGGGCGAACTGATCCTCAAGGGCGTCGACGTTCTTCTGGTCGACGCCGCCTCCGAAACCGCCGTCAATGGTGTGATCGGCAAGGCCTGCAAGGCCGGCATTATCGTCATTTCGTTCGACTCGGTGGCATCGGCCCCGTGCAATTACCAGCTTAATTTCGATTTCAAGGGCTATAAGGCTGAGCAGGCCGAAGCCGTGTTCAAGATGCTCGGCGGCAAGGGCAATGTGATCCAGGTGCGCGGCGTCAAGGGCTCGGCGCCGGACAACGACATGTACAACGCGCAGAAATCGACGCTGGCGAAATACCCGAACATAAAGGTCGTGGCCACGGTCTATGGCCAGGCGACGGCTTCCGTGGCGCAAGCCGCGATCACCAATGTGCTACCGTCGCTGCCGCATGTCGATGCCGTTCTCGGCCAGGGCGGCTCGGACGATGTCGGCATTGCCCAGGCCTTCCAGCAATATGGTGGCGAATATAACGGCCATATGCCGGTCATCGAAGGCGGCGGCGGCACCGATTTCGTCAAGTGGTGGGCCGAGGAGAACAAGAAGAACGGCTACCAGACCGTGTCGATGAACACGACGCCGGGCATTGGCGGCGCGGCCTTCTGGCTCGGTCTTGCGCTGCTCGACGGTGGCAAGGCGCCGAAGATGATGATCATGCCGGTCGCGACGGTTGATTCCTCCAACCTCGCCGACTACGCGAAGCTGCCGGGCGGCCAGATCATCAGCCCTAGCTATTCGCCGGATTGGGTGAAGCAGAACCTGCTTACCAAGTGATCATTCTCCCGAGGCGGCCGGTGCTCGCGCATGTCTCCCGAAAGTGGTCACCAGTTTCGGGATAAAGACATGCGCAAAACCAGAAAGCTAAAGCGCAAATGCGCTTTAGCTGGTCGCCTCGGCATTTCCAGCACCTGTTCACCTGCCGGCTCTGCGCTGGACGAGAAAGGGCGATGGCGGATATCCTGACCTTGAACCACAACGATGAAAGCACCGGCGCAGTCATGATCGAGCGTCAACCCGATCTCAGCGAACGTGCGCCGATCGTGTCGCTCAAGGCGATCGTCAAGGCCTACGGGCCGACGCTTGCCAATGCCGGCATCGACCTGACCATCCGGCCCGGCGAGGTCATCGGCCTGATCGGCGGCAATGGCGCCGGCAAGTCGACGCTGATGAAGATCCTCTGCGGTGCGGTGCGTCCCGATTCCGGCGAGATTGCCTTCGATGGTCGGCCGATCGACACCTCTGCCTATGGCCCCGCGGACGCGCAGAAACATGGCGTGCGCATGGTGCACCAGGAACTGTCGCTTTGCGGCAATCTCTCGGTCGCGGAGAATTTCTATCTCGAAACCCCTGAAAACACCGGCCTGCCGGGCTGGCGCGGGCGCTATCGCCTGCAGGCCGGCAAGATGCTGGCAAACGTCTTTGAAAATTCGTCCATCGATCCCAATGCCGAAGTCGGCCACCTGACCATCGGCGAGCGGCAGATGGTCGAGATCGCCCGCGCGGCGGCGACATCAGGCGTTCGCCTGGTCGTGCTCGACGAGCCGACCTCGTCGCTTGACCAGGAGCGTTCGCGCCAGCTTCGCGCCTATATCCGCAAGCAATCGGCGGCAGGCACCGCCATCATCTTCATTTCGCACAAGCTGCAAGAGGTGATCGATATCGCCACGCGCGTCGTGGTGCTGCGCAACGGCGCGCTTGCCTGGACAGGCGAGGCCGCCGATGCCTCAATCGAAAAGCTCGTGCAACTGATGGGCGGCAATGTCGAGGCCATCCGCGCAACCGGCGAGCGCCGGGCTGCCGCATCCGGCAGCGCCGTCATCCGCCTTTCCGGCGCGCTCACCGAGCCGCTCGGCCGCGATGTCGAGATCCGGGCAGGCGAGATCATCGGCCTTGCCGGTCTCGAAGGCAGCGGCCAGAAGGAAGTGCTGCACGCCATTTTCGCCCCGCATGGCCATGATATCAGCCGTACCGTCGGGGCGAGCTTCATTGCCGGCGACCGCGCCAAAGAAGGCGTCTTTCCGCTGTGGAACGTGCTCGGCAATATTTCGATCGGCCGCATCGCCGCGCGCCAGCCGCTGGCCCATGTCTCCGACGAGGCGGAGCGGCGCGCAGCGCTCGATCCGGCGGCGGACCTGCGGCTGGCGGAAAGCCGGCTGCCGTCCAACATTCTCGAACTCTCGGGCGGCAACCAGCAGAAGGCGCTGGTGGTGCGAGCGCTGGTCGCCGATGCGCCGATCATCCTTCTCGATGACCCGACGCGCGGCGTCGACATTGCCACCAAGCAAGACTTTTATCGTATCTGCAACACGATCGCCGCCGAAGGCCGCACGCTCGTCTGGCTCTCGACCGAGGATGCCGAACTGCTGACCGCCGATCGCGTGCTGGTGTTTTCTGGCGGCAGGATCGTCGATGAACTGGTCGGCGAGAACATTACCGAGGCGGCAATCGTCGCGGCCTCCTTTGCCCATCGGGCTCGACCTGCTGCTGATGCCGGCTTTGTCGCTGGTGCTGGTGGCGGTGGCGCAGATGTTCGTCATCGGCGGCAGCGAGATCGATCTCGGTGTCGGCGCGTTTACCGGGCTGATCAGCGTACTGAGTGCGACGCTGCTCTATGACCAGCCACTTTATGGCGCGCTGGCGATTGTCGCGGCTCTGATCGCCTATGCAGGACTGGGCGTGCTGATCGAAGCCCGCAAGATTCCGGCGATCGTCGTTACGCTGGGCGCGTCCTTCATCTGGATTGGCATCGGCTATTCGCTGCAGCCGACTCCCGGCGGCGCCAGCCCCGACTGGCTCACGCAGGCGGTCGGCTGGTCGATCGGCAGCCTGCCGACCTCGATCATCCTCATTCTCGTCGTTGCCGTGATCGCCATGTTCATCGACCGGACGCCGCTCGGCGTCACCCTGCGCGGCTTCGGCGCCAATCCCGGCGCCATGGTCAAGTCGGGCTGGAAGCCGGTGCGCTATGCGCTGATCCGCTACCTGATTTCCGGCCTGTTCGCCGGCGTGGCGGGCATGTCGCTGACGGCCATCAACACCGCGAGCGACATCAATTCCGGCAATTCCTATACGCTGCTCAGCGTCGCAGCCGTGGTGATGGGCGGATCGAGCCTGATCGGCGGCATCATCTCGCCAGCCGGCGTCGTGGCCGGCGCGATCACACTGTCGCTGATCGGCGCGCTGCTCGGCGTGCTCAACGTCTCCAGCGACTACAATGCCGCAACGCAAGGCCTGCTGCTGATAACGCTGCTCGCGTTCCGGAGCCTTGTGGCCGAGAGAAGGAGCAAGGCATGAAGGGCTTTTCCGACTTTGGCGGTTGGGCGCAGCAGAACCGCTGGATCTGGTCGGCGGCGGCTGTCGTCATTCTCTGGCTGATCCTATCCTTCGTCACCAGCCGTTTCAGTCTGTCCAACCTCTCCGGCATCATCCTCTCCGCCGCCTTCCTGACACTGATCGGTCTGGGGCAGATGTTCGTGGTGACGACCGGGCGCGGCAATATCGATCTCTCGATCGCCTCCGTGCTGACGCTGAATGCCTATGTGGCGCTGATCGTCATCCACGGCGATGACGCCAACCTGTGGCTGGGCCTGGCGGCCGCCGCTGTGCTCGGCCTGGCGATCGGCTTGTTCAATGCCTTTTTCGTGGTCATGCTGCGTATTCCGGCCATCATCGCCACGCTCGCCACAGGCTATATCCTGGCGACGGCGACGCTGAAAGCCAATCAGGCGATCCCGGGCTTTGCCGTCAGCCCGGCGCTCAAATATATTGCCGGCACCCGCATCGCCGGCTTCCCGATCATGTCGATGATTGCTTTCGTGGCGGTATGCGTCACGGCTTACATCCTCAAATACACCGCGTTTGGCCGCAAACTCTCGGCTGTCGGACAAAGCCGCGATGCGGCGCGGCTGGCCGGCGTACGCTCGGGGGGGATCATCACCTCGGCCTTCGTCATTTCGGCGCTGATCGCATCCTTCACCGGCCTGCTGCTCGGCGCCTATGTCGGCGGCGCGTTCCTCGAAATGGGCCAGCCCTATCTGCTGCAATCCGTCGCCGCGGTCGTCCTGGGCGGCACGCTGATCTTCGGCGGCTCGGCGACGGCGCTCGGCACCCTGTTCGCCTCCATCCTGCTGATCCTGATCGTCACGCTGATGCAGATCCTGGGCCTGCCGCCCGGCGCGCAAGACATGGTGCAGGGCGTGGTTGTCATTCTGGTGCTGGCGCTTGCCGGCAGAGAAGCGGGCCGCCGGCGTGCAGCTCCAGCGAAGGTGCAGAAGGCCGGTTGAAGCGACTACGCGGCTAAAGCGCAAGACCTTTTGTCCGCTTGGTATCAATCTGCCATTTTTGCGTGATCCGTCCCCAAAGGCGAGGCGCTGATAGCCGTCCTCTGTGATGACAATCCCGCACCGCAACATGCCCACTTGTAATTTTCCTCCGAGGCTTGCATGTTCTACGCGCTGGATTTGATTGCCGACGGCCTGATCTCACACGTGGGGGTATGGGAATGCGCAAGTGTCTGTTTTCGGCCTATAATTTACTTCTTCCGCTGTTTTTTTGTCTGATGGCTGTGCCTGCTTCGGCGCAGCAGGGACCGCCGCCGGTGACTGTCGCCAAGCCGGTCGTGCGTGATGTCGTCGACAATGACGAATTCGTTGGCCGTTTTGACGCTGTGGATGAAGTGGCTGTCCGGGCTCGCGTTGGCGGCTATCTGCAGGAAGTGCATTTCACCGATGGATCACTGGTCAAGAAGGGCGATCTGCTGTTCGTCATCGACCAGCGGCCGTTTACCATCGCGCTCGATCAGGCCAAGGCGCAGCTCGATGCCGCCAAGGCCAGCGAGACTTATGCCGAGGCGCAATACAAGCGTGCCGAGGGCCTGTCCAACAGTGCCGCCCAGTCGATCTCGACACTTGAGGATCGCCGGCGTGAATTGCTCTCCTCGCAGGCCAATGTCCGGGCCGCGCAGGCGACGGCGGACCGTGCTGCGCTCGACCTTGAATATACCAAGATCACCGCGCCGATCAGCGGCCGCATCGACAGGAAGCTGATCTCGGTCGGCAATCTCATCCAGGCCGACCAATCGATCCTGACGACGATCGTGACGCTCGATCCGATCGATTTCTACTTCGATGTCGACGAGCGGCGCTTGCTCAATTTCGCCAACACGGCGCGCGGCAAGGGCGACGATATCCAGCTCGGCGGCGGTGGCGTCGATGTTCTCGTCACGATCGCCGACCGCACCGCCAAGCCATTCGCGGGCAAGCTGGATTTCGCCGAGAACCGGATCGACAAGGAAACGGGCACGATGCGGCTGCGCGCCCGTTTCGACAACCCGAAGCTTATCCTGCAGCCTGGCCTCTTCGGCCGCATTCAGGTCCAGGCCTCCAATACCTATAAGGCCGTGCTCGTTCCAGATGAGGCGATCGGTTCGGACCAGAATGAGCGCGTCGTCTATGTGGTCGCTGCTGACGGCACGGTCTCGACCAAGCCGATCCGGCCTGGCCCGCGTCTCTATGGCTACCGCGTCGTGCGCGAGGGCCTGGATGGCACGGAGACCATCATCGTCAATGGCCTGATGCGCGCCCGGCCCGGCGCCAAGGTGACGCCGCAGATGATCGAGCTGCCGAAGCAGCGCGACGATATCCCGCCGGAGGCGGCAAGCATGGAGCTTGCCCAATGAGGTTCGCCCATTTCTTCATCGACAGGCCGATCTTCGCATCGGTGCTGTCCTTCGTGCTGCTGATTGTCGGCGGGCTTGCCTATTTCCAGCTGCCGGTGGCGCAATATCCCGAGATCGCCCCGCCGACCATCGTCATCCGCACCGCCTATCCGGGCGCCGACGCCGAGACGATCGCCAATACCGTGGCGACGCCGCTGGAGCAGGAGATCAACGGCGTCGAGGACATGCTCTACATGTCCTCCTATTCGACCGCGGACGGATCGATGGCGCTGACGGTGACCTTCAAGCTCGGCACCGATCTCGACAAGGCGCAGGTGCTGGTGCAGAACCGCGTCTCGATCGCCGAGCCGCGCTTGCCTGAGGATGTGCGGCGCATCGGCATCACCACGGCCAAGAGCTCGCCCGACCTGATGATGGTGATCCACATCCTGTCGCCCAATCTGCGCTATGACCAGCTCTACGTTTCCAACTATGCCCGCAGCCGCATCCGCGACCGCCTCGTTCGCCTGGATGGCGTCGGCGACGTGGTGCTGTTCGGCGAACGTGAATATTCCCTGCGCATCTGGCTCGATCCGGAGAAACTGTCGGCCTATGGCATGACGGCGTCCGACGTCGTGCAGGCGCTGCGCGACCAGAATGTCCAGGTGTCGGGCGGCCTGATCGGAGCACCGCCGACCAAGGATTACAACGCGTTCCAGTATACGGTGACGACGCAGGGGCGCTTCACCGATGCGCGGCAATTCCGCTATGTGGTGGTCAAGGCGAGCGGCAATGGGCGACTGGTGCAGTTGCAGGATGTCGCGCGCGTCGAATTGGGCGCCAAGGACTATGTGACCAACAGTTATCTCGACGGCAAGCCGGCGGTGGCGCTCGGCATATTTGCCCGGCCCGGCACCAATGCGCTGGCCGCCGCGGCCGATATCAAGAAGACCATAGCGGATATTTCCAAGGATTTCCCGCCGGGACTTACCTACGACATCATCTATAACCCGACCGAATTCATCGCGGAATCGATCAGCGAGGTCTACAAGACCATCGGCGAGGCAGCGATCCTGGTCGCCATCGTCGTGCTGATCTTCCTGCAATCCTGGCGCACGGCGATCATTCCGATCGTGGCGATCCCCGTATCGTTGATCGGTACCTTTGCTTTCCTGCTCGCCTTCGGCTTCTCGCTCAACATGCTGACCCTGTTCGGCCTGGTGCTGGCAATCGGCATCGTCGTCGACGATGCGATCGTGGTGGTCGAGAATGTCGAGCGCAATCTGGCGCTCGGCAAGACACCGCGCGAAGCAGCACATGTAACGATGAACGAAGTCGGCGTTGCGGTCGTCGCCATCTCGCTGGTGCTGATTGCGGTCTTCGTGCCCACGGCCTTCATTCCCGGCATTTCCGGCCAGTTCTACCGGCAGTTCGCGGTGACGATCTCGGTGGCCACGGCCATCTCGGCGTTCAACTCACTGACGCTGTCGCCGGCGCTCGCCGCTATCGTGCTTCGGCCGCATGAGGAGGGACACCATAGCCGCAATCCACTGAGACGCTTGGCCGATGGCTTCAACTACGGCTTCGACAGGTTGAGCACGGGCTATTCCTGGATCGTCCGGCATATGATCGGGACGGGGGCGGCGATCGCAGCATCGCTGCTGGTTTTCGCGGGCCTGCTGGCAGCGACCTATTTCATGGGCGCGAATGTGCCGCGCGGCTTCGTGCCGAGCATGGACCAGGGCTACGCTATCGTCGTCGTGCAATTGCCTGACGGAGCGTCGCTGTCGCGCACCGATGCGGTGATCAAGAAAGCGACCGAGATCATCAACACGGTTCCGGGCGTCAAGCATTCGGTCGCCTTTGCCGGCTTCAGCGGCGCCACTTTTACCAATGCGTCGAATTCGGGCGTCATCTTCACGCCCTTCGATTCATTCGAGGAGCGCCTGAAGAAGGGCGAGAGCGCAGGCGCCATTGTCGGCCAGCTCTACATGAAGTTGCAAAGCATCCAGGAAGCCTTCATCATCGCCATCCCGCCGCCGGCAATCGCCGGCATCGGCAATGGCGGCGGATTCAAGATACAGTTGATGGACCTCGAGCGCTCCGACATGAGCCGCGTGCTGGCCACCGCCTATCAGCTGATGGGCAAGGCCAACCAGACGCCGGGACTGGCCGGCGTGTTCACCACCTTCTCGGCATCGAGCCCGCAATATTTCCTCGATATCGACCGTGACAAGGCCCGCGTGCTCAACGTGCCGATCCCGAATATCTTCGATACGCTGTCGACCAATCTGGGTACGGCTTATGTAAACGATTTCAATGCGTTCGGGCATGTTTATCAAGTGCGCGCACAGGCCGACGAACGCTTCCGCAACGATCGCGAGAGCATATTGGCGCTGAAAGTGCGCTCCGCCACCGGCGCACTTGTGCCGCTCGGCACGCTGGTCGATATCCGCGACACCAGCGGCCCATCGCTTGTCCAGCACTACAACATGTATGTCTCGGTTCCGGTGCAGGGCAATCCGGCGCCGGGTTTTTCGACCGGCAGCGCGATCGAGAAAATGGAGGCGCTGGCGCATGAATTGCAGCCGCCGGGCACGACCTTCGAGTGGACCGAGCTTGCCTTCCAGGAAAAGAACACCGGCAATACGGCAGTCTATATCTTTGCGCTGTCCGTGGTGTTCGTGTTCCTGGCGCTGTCGGCGCAATATGAAAGCTGGGTTCTGCCGCTGGCGATCATCCTGATCGTGCCGCTCGCCATCCTGGCGGCGCTGATCGGTGTTTACCTGCGCGGCCAGGACAACAATATCCTGACCCAGATCGGCCTCATCGTGCTGATCGGGCTCGCGGCGAAGAACGCCATCCTGATCGTCGAATTCGCCCGCCAGGCGCAGGAGAGGGGCGAGAGCGCTGTCGAAGCTGCGATCGAGGCCTGCCGGTTACGCCTCAGGCCGATCCTGATGACCGCGTTTGCCTTCATCTTCGGCGTCGTGCCGCTGATGATCGCCACCGGACCAGGCGCCGAAATGCGTCAGGCGCTGGGCACGGCGGTGTTTTCGGGCATGCTGGGCGTGACGCTGTTCGGCCTGTTCCTGACGCCGGTCTTCTATGTCACGCTGCGTGCGCGGCGCAGGAAGTCGGAAGAGCCGATGGAGGCGGATGAGACGGTGGCAGAGAAACCGGTGTGATCGCTCCTGGCTGCACTGTTACCTCATAGCGCAGCCGTCGAGGAACAATTTGCAGCATGCACGGGCACGGGCGATGATCTCGTCGTCGGAGATTTCGCCGCGTTGGCCGAGCATCACGGCCCGTTGCGGCTCCATGGTCATCATGCCGCGCAGCATGCCGGTCGCCATCGCGACGTCGTCAAGTGCGATGGCATTCTTGTTTTGTTGAGTGGAAAGCCACTGTTCCATGGCTCGGGCGGTGCGGACGATGGCTCTATGGTAAAACACTGTCGCAAGCTCGGGAAATCTCGCGGATTCACTCATCACCAGGCGGATGATCGCGATCGTATCTTGAGAGAGCGTCAGACGGCCATAGGCGATCAGCAGCCTTTCCAGGCCTTCACGCGGTGTCAGGTCTTCCAGGCTATGTTCGTCGATGCCGACCAGAAACCTGGCGATCTGGCGTTCGACGACTTCTGAGAACAGGTCTCCCTTGGCCGGAAACAGCCGGTAGAGCGTCTTGGTCGACACACCGGCTGTTTGCGCGATGGCGGTAATATTGGCCGCGGCGAAGCCGTCTTTCTTGAAATGTTCGTTGGCGGCGTCGATGATGATGGATTTCGTGTCGTCGTCGCATCGCACCTGTGGCCGTCCGCGTGAGCGTTTGGTTGGCTCCAATTGGATATCCATGTCGGTTTCCTCAGTTTCACCTGTCTTAGACCATATTTAGGAAAATTGCAAATTTCCTTAAATGATGACGCCGGCTATCGGCTTAAATAAATACGAACATAATTATTTTCCAAATTTCCATTGACTGCGGGGCAAAAGCTCTTATTTTGGAAAATAGAGATTTTCTTTAACGCCGACGATGGTCCGGAAGTCGATGCATCGCCCGCCAACAGGAGCGAAGGAAATGGAACAGAATGTCATCGCACTGAACGACAAGATCTCCGCCAAGGCAGCGGAGCCGGCCAAGCAAGTCACTGTTCCGAGCGCGGACGCGGGCGCCACTTTGCGGACGACTGAACCGGTTGCACCGACCGCACCACCGGCGGAAACCAAGTCGCCGGCCAAGCCGCGCGGCAGGGGTTGGCTCAAGAAGGGCTTGCTGATGGCGACCGCTGCTGTGGTCATCGCCGCCGCCGGCTATTTCGGCCATCAATACTGGACCGTCGGGCGCTTCTTCGTCTCCACCGATGACGCCTATGTCAAGGCAGATAGCAGCGCCGTGGCACCCAAGGTGTCCGGCTATCTGAAGACAGTGCTTGTCGGCGATAATCAGCGGGTCAAGGCAGGGCAGGTGGTGGCCGTCATCGATGACGCCGACTATGCCACGGCGCTCGAGCAGGCAAAAGCCGACGTGGCTGCCGCAAAGGCGACCGTTGAAGCGAAGAAGGCATCGCTGGCCACACAGCAGCAGGTCATCGCTGCCGCGAGTGCATCGGTTGACATCGACCGTGCCAATGAAAAGTTCGCCGAGCAGAACGACAAGCGCTATGCCAAGCTCGCGGTAGACAAGATCGCGCCCGTGCAGACGGCGGAACTGGCTTCGTCGTCGCTCGCCGCCAACCGAGCCACGACCGCGAGAGACACCGCCTCGCTGGAGGCGGCCAGGAAGCAGGTCGTGCTGCTGCAGGCCGAAGTCGCGCAGGCGCAAGCCGCGTTGTCGCGCAGCCACGCCCTGCAGCATCAGGCGGAATTGAACCTCTCCTACTCGAAGGTGATCGCGCCGATCGACGGCGTCGTCGGCAACCGGACGCTGCGTACCGGCCAATATGTCCAGGCCGGCACGCAGTTGATGACCATCGTGCCGACGCAGGATGCCTATGTCGTCGCCAATTTCAAGGAAACGCAACTGACCGACGTCCGGCCGGGACAGGCCGTCGATATCGAAGTCGATATGTTCCCCGGCCAAGTCTATCACGGCCATGTCGACAGCATTGCGCCGGCCAGCGGCCAGGAATTCGCGCTGCTGCCGCCGGACAACGCGACCGGCAATTTCACCAAGGTCGTACAGCGCATCCCGGTCAGGATCATCCTTGATCGCAATGCCGCGATCTCGGATCTGTTGCGGCCCGGCATGTCGGTTGAGCCGAGCATCGATACCAGAACCTAAGACAGAAACCTTTGACCCGTGGTCGGGGAGGATCAAGTCATGTCGAACAGCGCAATCACGGCTGATGTCCAGGTGCGTCCCGCCTCGGCCACTCCGAAAGCCGGAACGAGGGAATGGATCGCCGTCCTCGCCGGCATGATCGGCGCATTCATGGCGATCCTCAACATCCAGATCACCAATGCCTCGCTGCTGGACATCGAAGGCGGCATCGGCACCGGCGTCGACAACGGGGCGTGGATTTCCACGTCCTATCTGATCGGTGAGATCATCGTCATTCCGCTGACGGCCTATTTCAGCAGCGTCTTTTCGTTTCGCCGCTACATGCTGATCAACACGGTGCTGTTTCCGCTGTTTTCCATGGCCTGTGCCTTCGCCCACGACCTCAACACGATGATCGTCTTGAGAGGATTACAGGGCTTTGCCGGCGGCGTGCTGATCCCGATGGCCTTCACCATGGTGCTGACCAAGCTGCCCAAGCAGCAGCAGCCGATCGGGCTGGCTATCTTCGCGCTGTCCGTCACCTTCGCGCCGGCGATCGGCCCGACCATTGGCGGTTACCTGACGGAGAACTACGGCTGGCAGACCATTTTCTTCATCAACACCATCCCGAGCGCGATCATGACCCTGGCGCTTGCTGCCACTCTGGACAAGCAGCCGATGAAGCTCGGCCTGCTCAGGGAAGGCGACTGGGCCGGCATCGTCACCATGTCGATCGGTCTTGCGGCATTCCAGACCGTGCTAGAGGAAGGCAACAAGGACGACTGGTTCTCGTCGCCATTCATCCTGAAACTCAGCATCATCGCCTTTGTTTTCCTTGCCGCTTTCATCTGGATCGAGCTCAGCGTCAAGAAGCCGCTGGTCAAGCTCAGCCTGCTGACGGAACGGAATTTCGGGCTCGGCGTGGTGGTCAATGTGCTGGTCGGCGTGGCGCTGTTCGGAACGGTTTATATTCTGCCGCAATATCTCGGCCAAGTGCAGCGCTATAATGCCGAGCAGATCGGCAGCGTGCTGGCCTGGACGGGCCTGCCGCAGTTGCTGCTGATCCCGCTGGTTCCCATGCTGATGAAGCGGTTCGATGCGCGCTATATAGCCTTTGTCGGCATCAGCATTTTCGCGCTCAGCTGTTTCATGAACATCGCGCTGTCTGCCGACAATAGCGGAGACCAGTTCTGGATTCCGAACATCGTCCGCGCCATCGGCCAGGCGCTGGTGCTGACCCCGATCACCGCGATCACCACCGCCGCGATTTCGCCGGCCGATGCTGCTGCGGCCTCGGGGCTGAGCAACATGCTGCGTAACCTCGGCGGTGCGGTCGGCACGGCGTCGCTGGGCACCATCCTGACCAAGCGCGAGCAGTTCCATTCGAACATTATCGGCCAGTCGATCACCGCCGGCCGTGCGGAAGTCCAGACCCGCATCGACCAGTTGACGTCCTATTTCATGGCGCATGGCGTCACCGATCATGCCAAGGCAACCAGCGAGGCGTTCGTGACGCTCGGTCGCATCGTCAAGCGCCAGGCGTTGATCCTGGGCTTCGGCGACACATTCGCCGTGATTGGCGTGCTGTTGGCGCTTGCGGCGATCACGGTCCTGTTCACCAGAAAAGCCGGTGTCGGCGGCGGGCAGGGGCGCATTGAGTGGCGCCTCGGCGTGCCAAATGCGAAGAAGGGATATCCGCCCGCATTCCGAATTGATCGGGACGCGGGCGTTATTTTGCTCGCATCCCTTATATCGAATGCAACAATCCGCCATCGCAGGCGATGGCCTGGCCAGTGATATAGCTGGCCCGGTCGCTCGCCAAGAAACCAGCAAGGGCGGCGAATTCCCTGGGCGTCCCGAGCCGTCCGGCCGGGATCTGGGCCGAGATCTTAGCTTCGTCGACGCCGACCTCGATCAGCCGTTCGGTCAGCGTATAGCCGGGCAGGATGGCATTTACCGTCACGCCTTTCGACGCATATTCGCGGCTGATCGTGTTGACGAGGCCATGCAGGCCGGCGCGAAAACCGTTCGACAGAGCGAGATTGGCGATCGGCTCGCGCGCGGCGACGGAGGTGATGACGATGATCCGTCCCCAGCCTTTGTCGCTCATCGAGGGCAGGGCCGCCCTGATCGCGCCGACACTGCTCATCCACAGACCCTCGAAAGCATCGCGCCAATCCTGTTCGCTGGCCTCGCCGAACTTGCGGGGCGGCGGGCCGCCGGTATTGACCACGAGGATGTCCAGCGATCCCATGTCCGCAACGCTTTGCTCGACGACGCGGCCGGCTTCGCCCGGCTTGGAGAGGTCGACTGCATAGCCCCTGGCGCCGATCTTGGCGGCAGCGGAGGTGACCCTCTCGGCATCGCGGGCGCAGATGGCGACAGTGGCGCCTTCGGCTGCAAGCTCGCTCGCGACGGCAAAGCCGAGGCCGCGCGAGCCGCCCATCACCAGCGCATTCTTCTTGGCAAGCCCGAGGTCCATGGCTCAGTCCTTCACGTCGAATGTGACGACGCCCAGTCCCTGCAGGTCGTAACGGAAGGAGCCGGCCTGTTTTGGAAATTTCGTCGTCACCAGGCTGCCGGTCAGGATGATGTCGCCAGCCTTGAGCGCGCTGCCCCGGTCAAACAGATGATTGGCGAGCCAGGCGAGCGGATTGAACGGATGGCCGAGAACATCGCGGCCATAGCCGCTGTCGAGTTCCCGGCTATCGAGGCTGACCGTGCCCTTGAGATCTTCCAGTTCCGGCCAGGGGCTTTGCCAATCGCTGAGGATGATGCCGGCGTTCCAGGCATTGTCGGCGATCAGCGAAAAAGCATCGAGCGTGGCATAGTCGGCATTGCGGTCGTCGACGATCTCGACGGCAGCGCAAACGCCGCCGACCGCCGATGCGATCGACTGGCTGGTAAACGGGCCTTCCGACGGATGAAGATCACGCGCCATCCGCACGCCAATTTCGAATTCCACGCCGAGGCGGCCATAAAGCTGGCGCTTGAGGTGAGCGCCATTCCGCTCCACCCGGTCGGCGAAGATCACGCCGGCCACCGGTGAATCGATATTGCACATCTTCTGCATTCTCGCCGATGTGAGACCGATCTTGTAGCCGATGCCTTTGCCCTGATCGCGGATATGACTGACATAATGATCCTGCACGGCATAGGCATCGTTCTGTGTCCGCACCCCATCATCTGCCCGCAGCGGCACGAATTGCCTCGATGCCAGATGATCGTCGTAAAGACGCTTGCCGGTTTCAGAATAGTTCATGGCTCCCCCATTCCGGTCTTGGGCCGACAGGGATGTCGATTCCAAGGCTGTGCGACTGCATCGAACCCAATCCTCCGTGTGAGCCCGTCATGCACATATCCAACGTCTGCGCGGCAAGCGTCAATGCCTGAATCATTTCAGGTACCATGGCCATCCGATCGATGAAGCTTGGAGCGCATGACCACCAGGCGTCACGCGCAATCTGGCCTGCCGTTCCTAGATCTTCACATCAAAGGCCGCTTTGACCAACCGGCTGGTATAGTCCGTCTGCGGGCTCGACAGCACCTGCTCGACGGGGCCTTCCTCGGCGATATTGCCGTGCTGCATGACGATGACCCGGTGGCACAGCGCGCGCACCACTTTGAGGTCGTGCGAGATGAACAGGTAGCTCAGGCCGCGTTCCGCCTGCAGCTTGCGCAGCAGGTCGATGATCTGCGCCTGGACGGAGAGGTCGAGCGCCGATGTCGGCTCGTCGAGCAGGATGAATTCCGGTTCGACGGCGATGGCCCGGGCGATGGCGACACGCTGGCGCTGGCCGCCGGAGAATTCGTGCGGGAAGCGGGACAGGATGTTGGTCGGCAGGCCGGCGCTGGCAAGCGCGTCGCGGACGCGCTCCAAGCGCTCCGCCTTGGTCGCGCCGATACCGTTGACCACCAGCCCTTCCTCGATGATCTGGCCGATGGTCATGCGCGGATTGAGCGACGAGAACGGGTCCTGGAAGACGACCTGCATGCGGCTGCGCAACGGCCGCATTTGCTCCCGCGAATTTTTGGTGATCGGCGCGCCTTCGAACAGCACCTCGCCGCCGTCCATGTGGATCAGGCGCAGCAGCGCCTGGCCAAAGGTCGTTTTACCGGAGCCGGATTCGCCGACGAGGCCGAGCGTCTCGTGTCTCCGGAGCGCGAGGCTGAGATTGTTGACCGCCACCAATTCCTTATATTCCGGGTGGAAGAAGCCGCCGGATTTCAGCGTATAGGCGACACGGACGTTGCGGCCTTCGAGCACGATGGGAGAGTCGTCGGGGATGGGATTGGCGTGTCCGCGCGGCTCCGAGCCGAGAAGATGGCGGGTATATTCATGACGCGGGTTCTGGAACAGGGTCTCGGTCGTGTTGTGTTCCTTCACCTCGCCGCGGCGCATCACATAGACATAATCGGAGAATTGCCTGACGACGGTGAGGTCGTGCGTGATCAGCATCACGGCCATGCCGTGAGTCTTCTGCAGGTCGCGGATCAGGTTGAGGATCTGCGCCTGCACGGTGACGTCGAGCGCCGTGGTCGGCTCGTCGGCGATCAGCACGTCGGGATTGTTGGCGAGCGCGATGGCGATCATCACCCGCTGCCGCTGCCCGCCGGAAAGCTGGTGCGGATATTGGTCGAGCCGCGCTTCGGGATCGGGAATCCGCACCTCGTTCAGCAGCGCGAGCGCCCGTTTGCGCGCTTCGGCGCGGTTGATGCGATTATGCACACGGATTGCCTCGATGATCTGACTGCCGATCGAATAGACCGGGTTGAGCGAACTCATCGGCTCCTGGAAGATCATCGAGATGCGGTCGCCGCGCAGCGCGCGCCGCTCGCTCTTCGAGCATTTCAGCACGTCGCGACCCTTGAAATGGATCTCGGCGCCGCGCGTGATCGAGGCGCGCTTGGAGAGCAGGCCCATGATCGAGCGGGCCGTCACCGACTTGCCCGAACCGGATTCACCGACCACAGCGATGGTTTCGCCGCGATAGACATCGAAGGACACGCCTTTGACCGCCTCAACCTGTCCTGCCTCGACCTTGAAACTGACGGCGAGGTTCTTGACCGAGAGGATGGGAGGCTCGGCGCTTCCGATCTTGTCCTGCCGTTCTGGGGGTACGAATTCTTCCGTCGACATGGGCGCCTCAATAGGGATCGATGGCATCGCGCAGGCCATCGCCCAGCGCGTTGAAGGCAAAGACAGTCAGCAGCACGGCGCCGACCGGAGCGAGAATCCAGGGATAGGAACCGATCACCGAATAGGTGGACGTGTCCTGCAGCATCAGGCCCCAGGAGATCAGCGGCGGCTTGACCGCGAAACCGAGGAATCCGAGGAAGGATTCGAGCAGCACGACATTGGGGATGTTGAGCGTCACGGCGACGATCACATGGCTCATGACGTTGGGGAAAATATGCTGGAAGATGATCCGCCGATCGCTCGCGCCGATCGCCATCGCCGCCTTGACATAGTCGACACGGGCGAGCGCCAGCGTCTTGCCGCGCACCTCGCGCGACAGCTGCGCCCAGCCGAGTGCCGAGAGCAGGATGATGACGAAGGCGAGGAAGACATTGGTCGGCGCCGTCACCGGGATCAAGGACGTGAGCGCCAGGTAGAGCGGCAATTGTGGAAAGGCGAGTACCAGCTCGACGAAACGCTGCATCCAGACATCGAACCGGCCGCCGAAATAGCCCGAGACCATGCCGACCGTGGTGCCGATGACGGTGATGAAGAACACGACTGTCAGCGCGATCATCAGCGAGACGCGCGAGCCGTAGATGACGCGCGATAGCACGTCGCGGCCGAATTTGTCGGTGCCGAGGAAATGCGCCGGATCGCCATTGGTCGCGCCGAAGAAATGCCGGTTAAAGGTGAAGAGGCCCAGCACCGGATAGTCTGCGCCCTCGACGAAGAAGCCGAGCTCGGTTGGGTGATCATAATCCGGCTTCAGCAGCGGCTGGAAGGTGACGGGGTCGAGATCCTCGCTCTCGGCCAGCGGATAGATGCGCGGCCGGAAAGAAAAGGCGCCGTCCTTGCCGGTGAAATAGATGCCGTCGGGCGGCGCGTACCCGGTATCGGTGGCCTTCGGGTCGAGCGGGGCGAAGAAGGGTGCGAAGATCGACATGATCAGCAGGAGCACGACCAGGACAAGGCCGAACATGCCCGTCCAGGAGCGCCGCAGCCGACGCCAGACCAGCGCCAGATAGGTCTCGTTCTTGTGGTCCGCATGCGCCTCCGCAAGCGGTTGCTTCAATGTGTTTTCCGGCGGTGCCAGCATGGTCATCAGTTGGCTCCCAGTCGGATGCGTGGGTCAAGGGCCACGAGCAGCATGTCGGCGATGATATTGCCGACGATCAGCGTCGCCGACAGCACCATCATGAATGTCGCGGTCACATAGACGTCGCCGACATGCATCGAGCCGACGATTGCGGGGCCGACGGTCGGCAGGGCGAAGATGATCGCGGTCTCKATCTCGCCGGTCAGCATATAGGGCAGCACCACGCCCTGATACATGACCAGCGGATGCAGCGCATTCGGCACGGCGTGCTTGAGCACGACACTCGTCTCCGACAGGCCCTTGGCGCGCGCCGTCTCGACATATTGGGCGTTGAGCGTGTCGAGCAGGTTACCGCGCATCACCCGCATATTGTAGGCCAGTCCGCCGAAGGTCGCGATGGCGACGACCGGCCAGATATGCTGCACAAGGTTGACGAACTTGTCCCAAGACCAGGGCTGGCCGCCGTATTTGGCGGAGAAGAAGCTGTTGACTTCGCTGACATTGAGATGAAACACCAGAATATAGACGATGATCAACGCCATCAGGAAGCGCGGCACTGTCATCCCGAGGAAGGAAACTGCCGATATCAACTGGTCGATCCAGCTATATTGTCGTGTCGCGGCGATGACGCCGAAGCTGATGCCGAAGATCGACGCGAGGATGTGGCAGGTGAGCGCGAGCAGGATGGTGCGCGGCAATCGCTCGGCCACCACATCCGCCACCGGCTTGTTGTAGAACATGCTCTGGCCGAAATCGCCGCGGGTGAAGATGCCCCACATCCAGTTGACATATTGGACGGGAATGGGCCGATCAAGGCCGTGTTCCCTAGCATAGGCCTTGGCCTGTGCATCCGCCGCCTCGAACGAGGCGCCGCCCTGGTTGATCAACTGCGAGCGGATATAGTCGCTATAGTCGCCCGGCGGCGCCTTGATGATCCCGAATGTCACGACGCTCAGGATCAGGAGGACCGGTATGGCGGAGGCGATCCGCACGAGAAGAAAGCGCAGCATGTCGACCTTTCAGGTGGCATACGAGAAGCAGGCCCCGGAGCCTCCGAGGAGGCATCCGGGACCCACCCGGGAGAACCGTTATTGCAGCGGGTTGCCACCCGGCTGGCCGACCAGCATGTCCTTGTGCAGTTCGAAATCGGACTGCTTGTCCTTCGGCACGAACACCCGTTCACGGATGATGTTGTCTTCAGCCCAATTGAACATGAAGATCGGCGTGCCCGGCGGAATGTTGGAGAAGCGCTTGTTGATGATCAGCGCGCCCGGATATTCGGTCAGGCCGACACCGTTGATGTTCTCCGTCGAGACATGCTGGTAGTCTTTCATGATCTTGGCGCGTTCAGCAGGGTCTTGCGACTTGATGAAGGCGCTGACCAGGTCGACCATCTTCTGTTCGAAGGGCATCAGGTCGAGCTTGTCATCCTTGCCGGCGCGGTGGAACCAGCTTGTCTGCGGACCGGTTGCGGCCAGCGCCGCGGTGTTCTGCACCGTCGAGGTGAGCTCGGAGTCATGGCGGCGGATCACCCAGTCGAACTTGCCGGCATATTCGGCATTGTCGCGCTTGGTGCCGTCGAGCGTGTTGAGGACGATGCGCAGGCCAAGCTTTTCCATCTGGCCGACGACGCCTTCCGCAAGGCTCTTATCGGTGGTGTAGTCGCCGTTGACCAGCAGCGTGATCTCGACATCCTTGCCGCCCTTGTCGGCGGGGAAGTTGACGATGCCGTCGCCGTCAGTGTCCTTCAGACCGGCTGCAGCCAACTCCTTCTTTGCTTCCTTCAGGTTGAAGGGATAGTAGACCGTGGACTTTCGGTCATAGAAGTTGTTGCCCGAGGCGAGGCCGCCCGGATAGATCGAGGTGAACGGACCCTTGACCAGCGACTGTCCGAGCTTGGCCCGGTCGACCGCCATGGTCACCGCCTTGCGGAAGTGAAGATCGCGGTCGAGTTCGCGGATCGCCTGGCCACGCGCATCGGGATCGCCCCAGCCGTTGGCGGAGAAGTTCATATAGAGATTGTAGCCGATCAGGCGGGCGCCGAAAGCAAGCCGCGCGGGGGCCTTCGGATCGGCCGCGCGCTTGAGCGACTCGACGAAGTTTTCCGGCTGCTCCAGGTTGGAGAAGTCGCCCGAGCCAGCCACGGCCTGCACGTCACGGTCCGCCCAGGTCGAAAGCTTGTATTCCAGCTCGTTGAGATAAGGCAGCTGGTTGCCCTTCTCGTCGACCTTCCAATAGTAGGGATTACGGCGCAGCACGATAATGTCGTCCGCCCGATATTCCACCACGCCCCAGGCGCCCATGGTCGGGAAGCCCAGATAGTTCGGCGGGAAGGCGTTCTTGTACTGCTCGTAGGTGTTCTTCGAATATTTCGGATGCTGGGGTTTCAGGATATGCGCCGGGCCGGGGCAGAAGGTGCCATAGGCCATCGCATAGATATATTGCTTGGGGAACGCCTCCTTGAAGGTCCATTCGACGGTGTAGTCGTCGATCTTCTTCAGCGTCGTGCCGGCGCCGAACGTTTCCGGTGTGGCGCCGTTCAGCGGGCTGACATTCGGGTCGACGACGTTGTCGTCCCAATAGAACATCACGTCTTCGGAGTTGAAAGGCACGCCGTCGGACCATTTGGCGCCTTCGATCAGGTGCATGGTCAGCTTGTGGCCGTCCTTGGACCATTCCCAGCTCTTGGCGAGGTTCGGCAGCGGCTCGAGCGCTTCGGGCTTGACCTGGAAGAGCGGTGCGGTACGCGTCAGGCATTCAGAAAGGCCGATATCGATGCCGCCCCAGCCCTGGGTCTGGCCGGCTTCATAGTTCCAGCCTTCCGGCCGGCCGCCGATGACATGGCGCATGACGTCGCCATAGACGCCGACGCCATCGACCATGTTCTTGGTCTTGAAGACCATTGGCTCCTTCGGCAGGCGATCCTTGACGGCCGGCAGCTTGCCGGTCTTGACGAATTTCTCCGTCACCCAGTCCGGCTCGTGATATTGCGGCAGCGCCTTGAATTCGAGGATGTCGGTCGGCAGCACGTATTTGATCTTGCCCTGTGCGGCAAAAGTCTTCGGCTCCGGCGGCGACTCGGCAAAGGACGACGCAGCGCTGATCGCAATCGCGGACGCGCTGATGGCGAGCACAAGGCTCGACCGGATCGCAACTTTCTTGTTCATCTCATCTCCCACTTTCTGTGGCCGGTCCATTCCGGCCGTTCCCTACCTATATGACCGCGGACACGAGCCTCCTCAGGTGTCCGCGGTATTCCGTCGATCTGCTTCAGCTCGCCTTGGCGAGTTTCTCGGCCTTCAGTTCCTCGACCGAACGCACCGCGCGGCGCGCCGAACCCGCCCATTCGCGGGTCTTGACCTTCGGGTTCTTCAGCCGTTCGCGCGCAGCCGGAATGGCATCGGCATATTGCGGCAGCCAATTGGCTTGGGCAACAAGCATTTCATCGACCATCTGCCAAATCTCTTCCGGCGAGGCGATGGCGCCGACCAGCGGATCATGCAGCATGGAGAGCTTCAAGAGATCGACATCGCCGGCGATCGCCGCATGCACGCTCATCCGCTGCACATTGATCGAGGAAATGCAGGTGGCTGCACAGGCTTCCGGCAGGGTGATGCCGGCGCTCATGTTGAGGCCGAAGCGATCGACGAAGCCAGGGGATTCGATGATCGCGTCCGACGGCAGGTTGGTGATCACGCCCTTGTTCTTGACGTTGAAATGGCCGCGATAGACGCGCCCTGTCTCCAGCGCTTCGAGAATGTGGCTGGCATGCTCGTTGGAGCGCTTGTACTGGCTGAACGGCTTTTCGGCTTCCTTCAGGAATTCGGGGAATTCCGTCTCGAACCAGTTGCGGTTCTCGGTCGTGTAGCGCAGGTAGCCGCCGGTCTCGCCATGGATCCAGTCGGACATGTCGATCCACTTGGTGATCTCTTCCGGCCGCTTGCGGTACCAGGGCAGGTATTCGGAGAGATGGCCGTTGCTTTCGGTCGAATAGAAGCCGAAGCGCTTCAGCACGTCGATACGCACCTTCTCCTGCTTGGAGAAGACCGGATGCGCTTCGAAAGCCGCAACCAGTTCGTCCTTGCCGATCTTGCGGCCGCGCAGGCGGATGTCGACATACCAGGTCTGGTGGTTGATGCCCGAGCAGATGAAATCGAGTTCGCCGTGCTTGGCGCCGAGGATTTCCTCGATCTGCTCGCCGCCGTGCTGGACGCCGTGGCAAAGACCGATCGTGTCGACCTTGCCATATTCGATCGCCGCCCAGGTGTTCATTGCCATCGGGTTGGCATAGTTGAGGAATTTCGCACCGGTCTCGGCAACCGCATTGATATCGCGGCAGAAATCCAGGATCACCGGGATGTTGCGCTGGCCGTACATGATGCCGCCGGCGCAAATCGTATCACCGACACACTGGTCGATGCCATAGGAAAGCGGGATGCGGATATCGTCCGCATAGGCTTCGAGACCGCCGACACGAACGCAGGACAGGATGTAGCGCGCGCCTTCGAGCGCCTTCTTGCGGTCGGTCGTCGCCGAAATCCTGACCTTGAGGCCGTTCGCATCCTTGATCTTATTCAGCAGCGTGCTGATGAGGGAAAGATTGTGCTCAGACATATCGGTCAGGGCGAACTCGACGTCCTGAAATTCCGGCACCGACAGAATGTCGGTGAAGAGTTTGCGGGTGAAGCCGACGCTGCCTGCGCCGATGATCGCGATTTTGAAGGTCATTCTATTTGCGTCCATAAAATTTCGCAAACGCAGCATTTGCGCTATGCGAATCCGGTTTTGGAACTGATGAGGGAAATCGTGCGCCATGCCTCCCGTCGGCTGTGGCTGCCTCTCTCCCTAAGCCTGCATTTGAATATGCCGTCAATTCGTGCAATGAAAAGAGAATGATTGTGCTATCGATAGTAAAATTATGCTCTCAAATCTGATCGAAAACGGACGCGCCCTGAAAGCCATCTCCGTGCCGCGTGCGCGGCATCCTTTGCACGCCATGCCGACCTCGGCCGGCTATGACCTGCAATCCGATCCCAACTATTTCTGGGATGGCCGTTTGCGGGGGCAGGTGCCGTTTACGGTGCTTCAACACACGATCAGCGGGACGGGGACGCTGAGATACGAGAACCGGATCATCAAGCTTCGCCCGGGGGAATCTTTCCTCGTTCTTGTGCCGCACAATCATTGCTACTGGGTCGAGAAGGGGGACAAATGGGAATTCTTCTGGATATCGACGAACGGGACGGAAGCGCTGAGAATCCACGAGGCGGTGCTGAATGCGCATGGGCCGATCCTGCGCCTGAAGAGCAATTGCATCGACAAATTGGCTTCCTGCGTGCTGCGCCTGGTCCAGGGAAAGGCCGAGACGCCGGGAGAGGCATCCGCGATCGCCTATGAAGCGACGATGGCGCTCTACGACGGCGCATTTGGCCCCTCGGAAAGATTGTTGGACTCGGAGAACGCGATCAACCGCGCCATGCAATATGTGTCCACCCACCTCGACAATCCGCTGCAGGTGGACACGCTTGCCGGAGTTGCAGGCCTCAGCCGGGCGCATTTTTCACGCAGCTTCGCCAACCTGACCGGTCTGGCGCCGGCCGAATATGTCATGCAGCAGCGGATGAAGCGCGCCGCGAAACTGCTGACCACCAATCGCGAACTGCCGGTGAAGGAGATCGCCGCCTTGGTCGGCATGCTCGACAATAATTATTTTTCCAAAGTCTTTCGCCGCAGTTACGGCGTTACTCCTACCGAGTTCCGCGAGACGGCGATGTCCTCGACCGGGCGGCGGTGAGGGCGATTGCCGGGAGTGCTGCAAGGATATGAAAATAGCGACCTACAACGTCAATGGAGTGAATGGCCGGCTCGACGTGCTGCTCAAATGGCTGGCCGAGGCCGCGCCCGATGTCGTCTGTCTTCAGGAACTGAAGGCTCCGGACGAAAAGTTTCCGATCGCGGCGATCGAGAAGGCCGGGTACGGCGCCATCTGGCACGGACAGAAATCCTGGAACGGTGTCGCCATCCTGGCCAAAGATGAGCCCCCCATCCTCACGCGCAAAGATCTGCCTGGCGATCCGGATGACGTGCACAGCCGATACATCGAGGCGGCGGTGCATGGCATAATCATCGGGTGCCTATATCTTCCGAACGGCAATCCTTGGCCGGGCCCCAAGTTTGACTACAAACTGGCCTGGTTCCGGCGACTGACCGCCTATGCGGCCGAACTCCTGGAACTTGGCGTGCCCATCGTGCTTGCCGGCGATTACAACGTCATGCCGACCGAAATCGATGTCTATAAACCGGAGCGTTGGCTCGACGATGCGTTGTTTCGCATCGAAGTGTGGGATGCCTATAGGAATCTGGTGGGGCAGGGCTGGACCGACGCATTGCGGACGCTGAACGGCGACGCCCGCGTCTACACATTCTGGGATTATTTTCGCAACGCTTTCGCGCGCAATGCCGGACTGAGGATCGATCATTTTCTCCTTAGCCCGGCGGTTGCAGCTGATCTCGCTGCAGCCGGGGTGGACAAGCACGTCCGCGGCTGGGAGCACACGAGTGACCACGCGCCCGTCTGGATCGAGCTTGCGGGCGACATCGGCGGGCTTTCGACGGGGCCGCATTCATGATCGTGTTCCTGGACTTCGAAGCATCGTCGCTCGCCAGGAACAGTTATCCAATAGAAGTGGCGTGGGTCTTCGAGGATGGCCGCTCGCGAACCTGCCTGATACGGCCGGCCGATAATTGGACCGACTGGTCGTCCGAAGCAGAAAGGATTCACGGGATCGGGCGGGATATCCTGCTTGCAGAAGGTGTGTCCGTCGAGGTGCTTGCCGCCGAAATGGTCGAGACGCTTTCGGGGCATGACCTCTATGCAAGTGCGCCTTCATGGGATGGCAAATGGCTAAGCACGCTTCTGCGCGCCGCCGGCTTGCCGCGGCATGCACTTCGGTTAAGAAAATCCGACGACGCATTCCTGGATGCTGCGCGTGCAGCAATGAGGCCGGATTCCCCTGAAGCTGAGGTCGCAAGCCTTGTCGCCAGTGTTATTGAGACAACGGAGCCAGTGTCGCTGCCGCACCGGGCCTTGCCGGATGCGAAACTCGAACTTGAGCGCTGGACTCTGGTTCGACGGCGCGCCGGGTCGAAATTCTAGGATTGCGGAACGCGGGCGCAATCTTCTCCGGTAACGATCGTTTGCCGAACCTGAGGTTTCGGCTTTGCCGGTGTCGACTTAGGCAAGATCTTCCGAAGCAAGAAGCAAAGAGGCGCATCAAAAACGCCCTCAACAGGCGTGCGTCTGTCATTGAATATGTAAATAACGTATGTATAAATTAGCTCAATAAGGGTCAAAAACAAGTTCTCCATGTCGAAGCAGCGCATCTGTGGAGGTATTTATGGCAGACATACCTGGAAATTCGACAACGACTGCGTCCATGGATGTCGACGGTGAGCCATTCCACAGCAGTATCGAGAAATCGGGCGATAGTGATTGGATCAAGGTCCATCTCGATGCAGGGCAGAGCTATTCGTTCAATCTCGTTTCGGCTGCATCCAATGGCGATGCATCTTTCAATCCCCTGCTGTCGCTTTATGGTCCTGATGGCCAGCTGATCGATTCAAACGACGATGTCGGCGCCGGCTTGATCGTCAATCCGCTGATTGGCAGCGACAATTTCAAAACCGCCTCGTATCTGCATTTCACTGCTGCGGAAGCGGGAACCTACTATCTTGCCGCTTCAGGCTCCGGCAAGTCCACTGGCGACTATATGCTGTCAGCCTATCAAGAAGACATTCCCAACAGCGCATCGACGCCCGCGACGCTCGAAATCGGCGGTTCGGTGACCGGCCAGGCAAGCCCGGTGAATGCATCCAGTTACGACGACGATTACTATGCGGTCCAGACCGTTGTCGGCCAGTATTATACGGTGACCGTTTCCGGCAGTGGCGACAACCCGCTGCATTCGACCTATGTCAACGCACGCACGGCGGATGGCAACACCGTCATCACAGAGGCCGGCGACTGGGGTTTTGGTGTCAGCCGGATCACCTTCCGGGCGATCGATACGACGACGATACTCACCGCGGGTGAAGGCACGGTGGGCGCGAGCGGCCAGTATACGCTGCAGATCGATAAGGCGTCGCCGCTTGACACGGTGGAATGGAACGTCACCTCGCCGAAGAACATCAAGGTCTTCTTTGTCGGCGATGGCACCGTCACCGCTCCAGCTGGCGAAAATTTTACCGCGAAGGCCTGGACCCAGGACGAGATCAATGCGGCGATGAAGGCCTATGGCACGTGGAGCGATGTCGCCAACGTCCATTTCACCCAGGTCTCGGACCCCAGCCAAGCCAATTTCTTCATGTTCAAGGCGCCAGCGTCAGCTTTCAGCGGTAACGAGCTCGCGCATTGGGATGTGGATGGTGGGACGGCGACCCTCGGAAGCACCAGCTATCAGATTGACGGAGCCGGAGTATACAATGCCGATACGACCGAATGGACCAACCTGCAGCCGGGCGGCGACGGCTTTCTGACGCTTATCCATGAGATCGGCCACGGCATGGGGCTGGCCCATCCTTTCGACAATGGCGGCGGCTCAGCGGCCCTGCCTGGCACCACCGATCCCTTTGGTCAGTTGGGCGCGTTCAGCCTCAACCAAAGTGTGGATTCGATCATGGCCTATAACCGAAGCTTTGCTCAGGCCTTTGGAAGCGCCTACCCGCTCGATTATGGCGGGGCCGCCAGTCCGATGGCGCTCGACATCGCCGCGATGCAGGGCATGTATGGGGCCAACACCGATCACAACGGCGCCAACGACACCTATGTGCTGCCGACAGCCAATGTGAAAGGTACCTATTTCCAGGGAATCTGGGATACGGGCGGCAGGGACACGATTGTCCAGAATGGTTCGGATTCGGCCGTCATCGATCTCCGCCCCGCATCGCTGCACTATGATTCGATCGCAGGCGGCGGCATTTCCTACGCCGTTGGCATCCGCGGCGGATTCACGGTCGCCAACGGCGTCGAGATCGAGAATGCCGCCGGCGGTGCGGGCAATGACCACATCGTTGGCAGCGACAAGGTCAACACGCTGCATGGCAATGGCGGTACCGATTTTCTCGCCGGCCTTGGCAGCAACGACAAGGTTTACGGCGACGACGGCACCGATACGCTCTATGGCGACGGCGTTCCAGCCGTCGCCTCGGGGGTCGGCACGGGGACGGGCGCGGTCACAAAAGCCGCAGGCGCGGGCAACAACGATTATGGCACTGCGCTCGACATCACCGGTGATTTCGCGCTGACCGAGAATGCCAATATAGAGAATTCCACGACCGACCCGCATGTCACTATCTCAGGCACCGCCGACAGCGATGCGCGCGATTGGTACAAGCTGACTGTAGCCGCAGGGTCGACAATCACGCTTGACATAGACGGCATGTCAGGTGGCTCCAACGATAGCAATGTGCGGATTTATGGCGCCGATCCGACCAGCTATCTGAGCCAATTCAATGATGGCTCCGTTCTGGATGGAGCCGGTGGTTCCTCGTCGTCGACGGACAGCTTCGGCAGCTTCACGACGGTAAGCGCCGGAACCTATTATATTCGGGTGAGTGACTGGAACAACGGAACCATGTCCGCTGGCACGACCTACACGCTGCAAGTCTCGGTTTCTGATCCCCAAGGGATCGATGCTGGCGCGGGCAACGACACGCTCGATGGCGGCGGCGGCGCCGATCACATGGTCGGCGGCGGTGGCAACGATACCTACATTGTCGACAACCAGGGTGACACGGTCACCGAACTGGCGGGCGGCGGCAAGGATACGGTGAAGAGCAGCATCGCCTATACGCTGACCGATCAGGTCGAGAGCCTGGTATTGACCGGATCGGACGGCATCGGAGGCACCGGCAACAGTCTCGCCAACCACATCACCGGTAATTCCGGCGTCAACAAGATCGAGGGCATGGACGGTGACGATAGCCTTCTGGGCGGCGGGGGCACGGACCAGCTCTATGGCAATGGCGGGGTGGATACGTTCGTATTCGACACCGGCGATAGCGGCAAGACACACGGCTCGGCCGACACGATTTTCGACTTCACCAAGGTCGACCATATCGATCTGACCGGCTGGGATGCGGATTCGAAAAAAGGCGGCGTTCAGGCTTTCGACTTCATCGGTGCAGATGCGTTCAGCGGCCAAGCCGGCGAGCTCCACTATGTGAAGGGAAAATCCGACACCTGGATCGAAGGCGACACCAATGGCGACAAGAAGGCGGATTTCGTCATTCACCTCGATGACGCCGTGATGATCAAGGCGAGTTATTTCGACCATTGAGAGACAAGTGGCAGGCGAGGGAACCCGGCGGCTTCGGCCGACGGCGTCAGGGATCAACACCTCAGGCAGGCACGCAGATTGAAGCTGGCGGGATCGCCTCTTCCCGGATGGCTCTCTACAATGGCTTTTCTACTGTTTGCGCGCGACGAAGTCGGCGTTGAACGTTTCGAGTTGCCGGTAGAGTTCGAGATATTTGCCGTAACCATAGGCATAGCGGTCCGCCAGCCTGGAGTCGGGTTCGAACATCCGGTCCGTGACCACCAGCCGGCTAGCCGCCTCTGGCAGTGAGGAGAACAGACCCGCGCCGGTGCCGGCGAGGACGGCGGCGCCGAGGACGCCTGCATCGAGGTTTTTCAGCCGCCGCAACGGCTTGCCCAGGATGTCGGCGCGGATCTGGCACCAGATGTCGGAGGCCATGCCGCCGCCCGCTGCGTTGAAGACTTTTGGGATGCAGTCGGCCGATTGTTGCAGGCTGTTGACCGCGAGCCGCACAGAGAATGCGACACCTTCCATCGTCGCGACCGCGAATTCGGCTGGCCCCATCGAGGAATCGACACCGGAAAAGGAGGCGCGGGTATTGATGTTCCAGATCGGCGCCCGCTCGCCCTGGAGATGCGGCAGGAAGATCGGCGTAAGCCGGCTGCGATCGACGGTCTCGGCGAGCGCCGAAAGGTCTGTCGGCGATTTCGACAACAGGTTGGCGAGCCAGGCGATCGAGGCGCCTCCGGCTTGGGTCGGTCCGGCATGCAAGGTGATGTCTTCGCAGCGCGGGAATGCGATGACGCCGGGGATCGGGATTTTGTGTTGCGAGACGATGCCGAGGATTTCACTGGTGCCGCTGAGATACATGCCGTCGCCATCCTGCAGTGCACCGCAGCCGAACAGGCCGGACCATGCGTCCATCGTGCCCGTCACCATCGGCGTGTCGGCGCCCGGAAGGCCGTCGCGGATGCGACCGGCGGAATCGGCAAAGCGCCGGAGTGGGGCGAGGCGTTCGCGCGCGCCGTCGACAAGTCCGACAAGGCTGTCGATATAGGTCAGGCTCTGGTCGATGATGCCGAAGGACGCCATCGGGTCGGCGACCGCCTCGCCGGTCAGCTGCAGGATGCAGTAATCCTTTGGCGCCATGACCCATCGCGTTTTTCGCCAGATATCGGGACGGTGCCGCTTCACCCATTCCATCCGAGCCAGGACGTGGCTGGCGTCGATGGGCAGCGGTGCGCCCCACCAGCCGATCTTGTCAGCCTCGGAAACCTTGGCGTCCAGTTCGGCGGCGACTTCGGCGCAGCGGCCGTCCTGCCAGATGATCGCCGGCATCAGCGCGTTGCCGTTTTCGTCGACGAAAACATGCGTGTTGACCTGGGAGCATAGGCCGATGCCGTGCAATTGCTCCGGCTGCAGTCCGGCCGTGAGTTCGGCCAGCGCTGCCTGGACGTGTATCATCCAGTCATCGGGATCCTGTTCTACCACGTTCGGTGGGCGGCGATGGGAGGGGTAGGGGCGAGCAAATGTGCGCTCTGCATTGCCGTCGATATCATAGAGGGCGGCCTTGACTGCCGTCGTGCCGACATCGATGCCGATCAGCATGGGTTTGCTCACGATATCCTCCGATTTCGTCAATGCGTCGCCATCCTTAGCGGGGCATTTTCAGGCTGACAATCGCCTTTGCAAACGGGCAGGCATGTCTATTGAAATGCCGGTCAAGCTCGGCTAACCTCCCGCCGGAATTCGAAAAATTCGAAAGTTGAGGGGGAGGTTTCCATGACGTTCAGATTGAAAGCCGGCGTGCTTGCCAGTGCTTTTGCGGCGCTGATGATGGCGGGTGCGGCCCATGCTGCGGCGAAGATCGCGGTGGTCACGCCCTATCTGTCGCAGCCCGGCACGCAATTCTATGTCGAGGCCTTCCAGGCTGAGGCCAAGGCGAATGGCTGGGACGTCAATGTCATCGATACCAAGGGCGACGTGGCTGCTGCCATCAGCCGTCTCGAAGACGTCAGCAACCAGAAGGTCGATGCGATCGTCATCAATGTCGATCCGGCACAGGTCGCCGCCGGCCTGCAGACCGCCAAGGATGCCGGCATTCCGGTGTTCGGCATGGATGCCGGCGCGAGCCCGCTTCTGGTCACCAATGTCACCTCGAACGGCTATTCCATGGCCGCCGACACGGCCGCCTATGTCACCAATCGCATCAATGGCAAGGGCAATGTCGTGATGTTCGTGTTCGACGCCTTCCCGCCGGTGCAGGCACGCGGCGTCATCGCCGATGCGATCTTCAAGAACAACCCGGATATCAAGGTGATCGAGCGCGTCACGCCCAAGGTCGATGACGGCGGCATTGCCGATTCCCGCGCCAAGATGGAGGCGATCCTCGCCGCCCATCCGGACAAGGGCTCGATCTCGGCCGTCTGGGCGGCCTGGGACCAGCCGGCGCTCGGCGCATTGCAGGCCATCGAGGCTGCCGGCCGCCAGAACGAAGGCATTGTCATCACCGGCATCGACGCCAATCCGCAGGCACGCGATGCCATCGGCAAGGGCACAAATTTCGAAGCCTCGATGGCGCAGGATTTCAAGGGCATCGGCAAGACCACAGCCGATGCCGTCAAGCGCTACCTCGCCGGCGAGAAGATCAAGCAGAGCGTGATTTACGTGCCGACCAAGCTGATCACCGCGGCCAACGCCAAGGATTGATGGATCGCCGGGGCGCGGTTGCGTGAAGACCCCGCCCCATATGGCGCAAAGACCCCGCCCCAAACCCTTTCCCACAAGGGGGAGGGGCTTAACCCAGCCGCATCGCTGATGCCTCAACTAGGTCGAGCGGGTCGCCGCAAGTCTTCTCCACCCTTGTGGGGGAGATGGCCGGCAGGCCAGAGAGGGCCTTTCGTCTTGTTTGAAACGCCCATGACCGAACCATTACTCGACATCCGCCATCTCGCGWAGGCCTATGCAGGCGTGCCGGCCCTCAAGGATGCGTCGCTTTCGGTCGAGCGCGGCGAAGTGCATGCGCTGATGGGCGAAAACGGCGCCGGCAAATCGACGCTGATCCGCATTCTCGCGGGCGCCACGACAGCCGACAATGGAGACATCGTGCTGGACGGCAAGACAGTGACGATCGGTCATCCGTCGCAGTCGGCGCGGCTCGGCCTGCGCTTCATCCACCAGGAACTCAGCATCATCCCGGAACTGTCGGTCGCCGAAAACCTGTTTCTCGGCAGGCCTTATCCGCGCCGGCTTGGTATCCTGGCCGATTGGCGGGCGCTGAACCGTCGTGCTCTGGAGGCACTCAAGGCGCTCGACATCTCCACGATCGATCCGGGGCGCAAAATGGCGCGGCTCACTGTCGGCGACCAGATGCTGGTGAAGATCGCCGCGGCTTTTCTTGACGAGGGCGGCGAGGCCGCACGGCTCTATGTCATGGACGAGCCGACGGCGGCGCTGACCAGCGAGGAATCCGAACGGCTGTTCAAAGTCATCGGCAATCTGCGCGCCAGCGGCCGCGGCATCATCTACGTGTCGCACCGCATGGACGAGGTGATGCGGATTGCCGATCGCGTCACGGTCCTGCGCGATGGCGAGACCGTGGCGACGAAGGCGATAGGAGATTGCAGCAAGGCGTCGATCATCGAGATGATGACCGGCCGCACGCTGGCCGAGGCCTATCCCGTGCGGCAAGTGGTTGCCCAATCGGAGGTCGTGCTCAAGGTTTCCGGGCTTGGCTCGACAGTGGTCAGGGACATTGGCTTCGAACTGCATGCCGGTGAGATCCTCGGCGTTTCCGGACTGGCCGGCGCGGGTCAGAGCGAGCTTCTGCGCTTGCTGATCGGCGCCGAAAAGGTGACCAGTGGAAGCATCGAGCTGAAGGGGCGTCGGCTGAAACCGGGCGATGCGGCAACGCGCTGGCACGAGGGTTTTTCCTATGTGCCGCGCGAACGGCGCCGCGAAGGGCTGTTGCCGCGCGCCTCGGTGGCCGACAATACGGTTCTGTCGCATCTCAGCGCACTCAGCCGCGCCGGCCTGTTCCGCAACCGGCGCCGCGAGCTTGCGCGGTCGCGCGAACTGGCCGAACGGGTGAAGCTGAAATCGGTCGGGCCACGCCAGCCAGTGCTGCAGCTGTCCGGCGGCAACCAGCAGAAGGTCGTCTTTGCCCGGGCGGTGCTGGGCGCCCCCTATGTGCTGCTGCTCGACGAACCGACCCGTGGCGTCGATGTCGGCGCCAAGTTCGATATTCACAGCCTGCTGCGCGAGCTGGCCGCCAGCGGTGTCGCCATCGTGCTGGCATCTTCCGATCTGCCCGAACTGATCGGCATGGCCGATCGCATCCTCGTCATGCGCGAAGGCCGCCAGACGGCGATCGTGCCGGCCGAAGGCCTGACGCAGGCGCGGTTGCTCACCCTTTCATTCGGCGAACCCGCCGTCACCCCTTGAGGAATTCGTTTTGGCTCTGGCAATCCGCAGATATGGAACCCTGATCGGCATCGTCGCAGTGATCCTGTTCTTCTGGATCGCGATCCCCGACACGTTCATGACGCTACGCAACTGGCTCAACATTTCGCAGCAGGTCTCGATGCTCGCGGTAACTGCGTTTACGATGACCATCGTCATGGTCATGGGAGATTTCGATCTCTCGGTCGGCTCGATGGCGAGCCTTGCGGGTATCGTCGCAGCACTCGCCTTTCAGGCCGGCTTTCCAGTGCCGGCTGCACTGGCTCTGGCGCTGCTGGTCGGGCTCGCCGGCGGGCTCTTGAGCGGCGTACTGGTCAGCTATGTCGGCATCCTGCCTTTCGTCGCCACGCTGGGGACGCTGACGATTTTTTCGGGCCTCGCCTTTTTCGTCAGCGACGGCAAGACGATCTTCGGGCGCGACATTCCAGAGAGTTTTTCGAGCTTTGCCCGTGGCGGCATCCCGCTTTTCCAGGCAGGCGATCAATGGGTGACGCTGCCCTATCTGACGCTCGTCGCACTCATCGTGCTATTCGTCGTCTGGATCCTGCTGGAACACACCGTCTATGGACGACAACTCTATGCGATCGGCGGCAATGCCGAGGCGGCACGGCTGGCCGGCATCCGCGTCCGCATCCTGAGGCTCTCGGCCTTCGGCCTGACCGGCCTGGGTGCGGCAGGGGCGGGGCTCATGTATGCAAGCCGCGTCGCCTCGGCCAACCCGACCCAGGGCAGCGGCCTGATGCTGTCGGCGATCGCCGCCGTTTTTCTCGGCATGACGATGAGCGAGGAGGGCGAGCCGCGGGTGCTCGCCACGCTGTTCGGGGTGTTGATCCTCGGCGTGCTCGACAACGGCCTGACGCAGATGAGCGTCGACTCCTACGTTCGCGACATCCTGATCGGGACGATCATCGTGCTGGCGGTCGCGGCATCGAGCCTCAGCAAGCTCAGCCAGCGTTAGGCGGCAGGTCGGAACTGCCGTTGTTTCCTGCCTCAGGACTGTCCGAGAAGGTGCGGCGATCTGCCTTCGCGATGGCCTCTTCAGGAGGCTTTCAGCTCGTTGAAATAACTAAAGTCAGGCAAGTTTTCATCGACCTTCGGAACGATTTTTCCGCTCGGCGGTTACTTCATATCGCCAAGAGGAGATCGCCATGACAATTCCAGCCTTCAGATGGAAGCTTGCAACCGCCTTGACTGCTGTTGCGCTTATCGCCGCCGCCCCCGCCGTCGGCATGGCCGCCGAGCAGCCCAAGGCCGCCACGGATACCGCTCAGTCCGATATGGCTGCGGCGAAGGTCGACAAGACCATGTTCGTTTCCACGGTCGCGAGCGCCGGCAAGTTCGAGATCGATTCCTCCAAGCTTGCGCTCGACAAGGCAAAATCAAAGGACGTCAAGGCTTTTGCCCGGATGATGATCAAGGATCACTCCAAGGCTGGCAAGCGGCTTGCGGCCATCGTCAAGAAGGAGGGCATGGCGGCGCCTGCCGATACGCTTTCGCCCGGGGATGATGCGGCGATGAAGCAGCTGACCTCAGCCAGCGATGCYGATTTCGAGAAGACCTATATCGCGCTGCAGACCAAGGGACACCAGGACGCGGTGGCCTTGTTCAAGAACTATTCCTCAAATCCTGACGACAAGCGGCTCGGCCGCTTTGCCAAGAACACGCTGCCGACGATCGAAATGCATCTCGAACATGTGCAAAAGCTCACCGCCTCGCAGTGAGCCAAGGAGGATTGAGATGAGAGCGATTCAAATACGGACCTTCGGCGGGCCGGARGTTCTTGAGGTGTGCGAGATCGACAGACCCGAGCCGCAGCCCGGCGAAGTGCTGGTCAAGGTGCATGCGGCGAGCGTCAATCCGGTCGACTGGAAGATCCGCAACGGCGGCTATCCGGCTGTCAAGGAGACGGACCTGCCGATGGTGCCGGGCCGTGACATGGCCGGCGAGGTTGTGGGGCTTGGCGACAGTGTCGGCAAGTTCTCGGTCGGCGATCAGGTCTATGCCTTCCTCGACGTCAAGCATGGCGGCTACGAGGAATATGTTGCCGTCCAGGAGAGCGAATTGGCGCTGAAGCCGAAGAGCATCAATATGACCGAAGCGGCTGCTGTTCCGCTTGCGGCCATCACTGCCTGGCAGGGCCTCTTCGATCATGGCGCGGTGCGAGCAGGGCAGCGCGTGCTTATCCATGGCGGCGCCGGCGGCGTCGGGCACTTTGCGGTACAGTTTGCCAAGGCCAGAGGTGCCTGGGTGGCGACCACCGTCTCGGCTGCCGACTTGGATTTCGCCAGCAGCCTCGGCGCCGACCAGGTGATCGACTATAAGGCCGAGCGCTTCGAGGACGTGTTGGAGCCGGTCGACATGGTGTTCGACCTGATCAGCGGCGAGACGCGCGAGCGTTCCTTTGACATGCTGGTCAAGCACGGCATTCTGGTTTCGACGCTCGGTGAGCCGGATCGCGACAAGGCGGCCGATCACGGTGTGCAGGTCGTGGGCTATATGGCGCAGCCGAGCGGTGAGCAGCTTTCCGAGATCGCAGGCCTGATCGACGCGGGTAAAGTGCGGGTGGAGGTGCAGCGCGTCTTCCCGCTCGCCGAGGCTGCTAGAGCGCAGCGCACGCTGGAGGAAGAGCACAATCGCGGCAAGATCGTGCTGAGGGTCGTCAGTTGAAATGTGGACTGAAGCTCGGAGGGGGCGCTCTGCTTCAATGATATTTTTCAAGGACGATCACACGCTCGGTATCACGCCCTTTCCATTCTGACGCGGCATAGAAAAAACCGCCTGGATAGTCTTCCAGATACGGTTTCGCGGATACATGAAGATTTTGACGTACCGAATCCCAGAATTCAAAACGTCGCTTTGATGGTATCCAGCGGAGGGGATCGCCCGTGTTTACCTCAACGAACCTGACGGGCCTTATCTGAAGTACGCTTAATATGTCGGTTTCCGTGTCTAAATATCGAACGAACTCGCCGAACTCTCCATCGTCATCCCAGAGTTTTTCCAGCTGCCCGCCGTTATATCTTCTCATCGACATGTGCCTCTTGTTGGCGACATCTGAACCAAACATGAGATTTGATGCCTAATCCCGGTCGCAACCTACAAACAGACGGGCAGATTTTCAGCAAAGACCCGCTCTTGCAATCTGGCTCGGCTGATACCGGCATTCCGGCCCACGAACAGGAACCTTCAAACAACTCTGCCGTTAGGCTCCGAACAATCCGGTACGGAGACCATCATGGCAGATCAGACAAAATTCGACACCGATCGTGGCAGCGGCGGTGAACTTCATCAGCATGTTCCGATCAAAGGACCGCATCAGGCTGAAGTGCACCTGACCACCAACCAGGGCATCCGTATCTCGGATAACCAGAACAGCCTGCGCTCAGGTGAGCGCGGACCAACGCTGCTCGAAGATTTCGTGCTGCGCGAAAAGATCTTCCATTTCGACCATGAACGCATTCCCGAACGCATCGTGCATGCGCGTGGCTCCGCCGCGCACGGCTATTTCGAGCTGACGGAATCGCTGTCCGACCTTACCAGGGCCGATCTCTTCCAGCGCAAGGGCGAGAAAACGCCGGTCTTCGTGCGTTTTTCCACGGTTGCCGGTGGCGCCGGTTCGGTCGACACACCCCGCGACGTTCGCGGCTTTGCGGTGAAATTCTACACCAAGGAAGGCAATTGGGATCTGGTCGGCAACAACATTCCGGTCTTCTTCATTCAGGACGCCATCAAGTTTCCGGATCTGGTTCATTCGGTGAAGATGGAATCGGATCGCGCCTATCCGCAGGCCGCGAGCGCTCATGACACATTCTGGGATTTCGTGTCGTTGATGCCGGAAAGCACGCATATGCTGATGTGGGCGATGTCGGATCGCGCCATACCGCGCTCCTTCCGGATGATACAGGGTTTCGGTATCCACACCTTCCGCTTCGTCAATGCCGAGGGCAAATCGACCTTCGTTAAATTCCATTGGCGGCCAAAGCTCGGCATGCAGTCGACGGTCTGGGAAGAGGCGCTCAAGCTGCAGGCAGCCGACAATGATTTCCATCGCCGCGACCTGTTCGAATCGATTGCCTCCGGGAATTTCCCCGAATGGGAGCTCGGCCTGCAGCTCTTCGATGAGGAATTCGCCAATAGCCAGCCCTATGATGTGCTCGATCGGACCAAGATCATACCCGAAGAGGTCTTGCCGCTTAGGATTGTCGGCCGGATGGTTCTGGACCGCAATCCGGACAATTTCTTCGCAGAGACCGAGCAGGTCGCCTATTGCCCAGCCAATATCGTGTCCGGCATCGACTTCACCAATGATCCCTTGCTGCAAGGCCGGCTGTTCAGCTATCTCGACACGCAGAAATCTCGCCTCGGCACTGCCAATTTCCACCAGCTGCCGATCAACGCGCCGAAATGTCCAGTGATGAATTTCCAGCGTGACGGCCAGATGCAGATGATGGTGCCAAAGGGCCGCGCCAACTATGAACCCAACAGCCTTGGCGGGCATGGCGAGGATGGCGGCCCGCGCGAATGTCCGGTCACCGGTTTCCAGACCTATGCGGGGCAATCCGGCGAGGAAGAACAGGGTGACAAGCTGCGCATCCGCGCCGAACTCTTCGCCGATCACTATCGTCAGGCGCGACTCTTCTGGAAGTCACAGACGCCGTCGGAACAGGCGCATGTCGCATCCGCTTTCGTCTTCGAGCTCTCCAAGGTCAACTTGGAGCATGTGCGGCTGCGCACGGTCGGCAATCTTCGCAATGTCGATGAGGAGCTGGCAAAACGCATCGCCGATGGTCTCGGCATCGATCTGCCACAGAAAAATCCCGCCGCCCGCGAGCCGATCGAGATGGACGCGTCGCCGGCCCTGTCGATCCAGAAAAACATGCGCGAGACGATCGAAGGTCGCAAAGTCGGCATCCTCATCGCTGACGGCAGCGATGCCAAAGTGCTGAAATCGCTGGTCGATGCGGTTGGTAAGGCAGGCGCCACGCCATTCATTGTTGCGCCGAAAGTTGGTGGGGCGACGCTGTCGGACGGCAAGATACAGAAGGCTGATGGCCAGCTCCTCGGCTCGCCGTCGCAGATTTTTGACGCGGTGGCGGTGTTGCTGTCGGCAGAGGGATGCAAGGTGCTGCTCAAGCAGGGTGCGGCCGCGCAATGGGTGGTGGATGCCTTCGGTCACCTGAAAGCGATCGGTTATTCGGAAAGTTCGAAGCCGCTGCTCGACAAGGCAGGCGTGACCCCGGATGCCGGCGTCGTCACCCTTGATGGCGCCTTCGTCGCGGCAGCCGGGCGGCGTTACTGGGATCGCGAGCCAAATATCCGCATGCTGGCCTGAAGCCCGACGATGAAATGAGAATGGCGGCGAACTCGGTTTGCCGCCATTCTCAGGCGTCTGGTGCGCGCGTCAGCGGATGAGCAAATTCACGGCTTGGCTGCCGTCACCTTCCAGATCGTATTGCCGACATCGTCGGCGATCAGCAATGCGCCTGACTTGTCGAGCGCGACGCCGACGGGACGGCCGCGGGCCTGGTTCTTCTGGTCGAGGAAGCCGGTGACGATATCCTGGGCCATGCCGGCCGGCTTGCCGCCCTTGAAGGGTACGAAGACGACCTTGTAGCCGTTGAGTTGCGGCCGGTCCCAGCTGCCGTGCTCACCGATGAAGGCGCCGCCCTTATAGTTCGCCGGCAGGCTGTCGCCGGTGTCGAAGACCAGGCCGAGCGGCGCGACATGCGACGACAATGCATAATCCGGCGGGATCGCCTTGGCGACGAGATCCGGGCGCTGAGGCATGACGCGGGCATCGACATGTTGGCCGTAGTAACTGTAGGGCCAACCATAGAAGGCACCATCCTTCACCGAAGTCATATAATCCGGCACGAGGTCGGGGCCGAGTTCGTCGCGCTCGTTGACTACCGTCCAGAGTGTTTTCGTTTCCGGTTCGAAGGTCAGGCCGTTGGGGTTGCGCAGGCCGGTGGCGAACAGGCGCCAGCGGCCGGTTTCGCGATCGACTTCCCAGATCGCCGCGCGATTCATTTCGGCCTGGATGCCGTTCTCGGTGATGTTGCTGTTCGAGCCGACACCGACATAGAGCAGCTTGCCGTCCGGGCTGGCGACGAGGCTCTTGGTCCAGTGATGGTCGATCGGGCCGCCGGGCAGGGGCGTCAGCACTTTGCCCGGCGTAGTGATCTTCGTCGCGCCGTCCGTGTAGCTATAATGGAGGATGGCATCGGTATCAGCGACGTAGAAGTCGTTGCCGACCAGCGCCACGCCGAAGGGCGAATGCAGGTTGTCGAGGAAGGTTTCGCGGACTTCCGGCTTGCCGTCGCCGTCGGCATCGCGCAGCAGGATGATACGATTGCCGGGCGGGCCGCTGTCGGCGCCGGTCGAGGTGACATAGCTCTCGATCAGGCCCATGACGATGTCCTTCGGGCGCCTGACGGAAGCTTCCGGTGGTGCTCCGGATTCGACCACCAATATATCGCCGTTCGGCAAGGTGTAGATCGAGCGCGGATGCTTGAAGCCCGTGGCGAAGGCAGTGATCGACAGGTCCTTCGGCACATCGGGCTTCTCGCCGTCCTTCCAGCCCACGACCTTGGCCAGGTTCATCGGCGGCGCGAGAAATTGCTGCGGATCGGGCAGTTTCGGATTGGGACCGATCTGGTCCTTCGGGTTACCGCCCTTGTCGTTGCAGCCGGCGAGCGTGAGGGCGGTTGCGCAGAGGAGGACAGCGGCGATGCCGCGGCGATATGATTTCGACGACATGATGCTGCGGGTCATTCTTCAACCACTCCTACGGCCTGGACGACGCGCCGGAAAACCAGCGTCGTGCTGAGCAAGCCGATGAAGAACATGAGCACCACGGTGATCGCCGATAGGGCGAGCCCCTCTGGCACGACGGATGCCCAGGCATCGCGCGAGTGGATCAGCGTGTTAAAGACGGCGAAGATGAGCACCACAAGATGACCAAGCAATTGCAGCCAGGCGGCCCCCATTCGCCGCAGCAGGGGATGGAGAATGAGATCGAAGAGTTCGACAATCCAGGCGAGCACACCGATCACCAGCCCGACGGCGAGCAGCCAGGCCGAGAAATTGGTCCAGGTCATTTCGGCCGTTTGCCAATAGGCGATGTCGGTTGCCAACGCGCAGGTGAAACAGGCGATGGGGAAAGAACTGAGCAGATTGTAGAGCGGACTTCTGGCGATGCGGATGGTTGCGAGAGGATAGTCGGTATACATCGGGGACAGCCTTTCGCGCGCGTGAAGGCGGGCGTTGTTTCAACTGCGGAGAAAGTGAAAAGTTCCTGGCAGATTGTCGCATGGGATCCGCCGGACGGCTGCGACGGCCGGCTTGGCCATCGATCGTGCCAGCGAATCCAGGTCTGGCTGACCGGGCGAAATGCCTAAGGCGGGATTTGGCTCTATTTCCCTAGCGCGGGCGACAAGCTCTATGCTATCGCTTTGTCTCGACAGAGATAAAGTCGTCAGGATCAATCCACCGGGACAGTGAAATGATCGAGACATCTCTCGACACACACGAGGAATTTGTCGAGGCTTTGGCCGAGAACTCGCCTGCCATGCTTTGGTTGGGCGATGAGAATGGCAAATGCGTCTTCCTGAACGCCGCCCTCAGGACGTTCTGGGGCGTGGAGAATCAGAGCCTCGCTGATTTCGACTGGAGCAGCACCCTGCATCCCGACGACGTCGCCCGACTGTCCGGCCCGTTCGGGCAGGCGATGGCCAAACATACGTCGTTTACTGTGGAGGCGCGGTACAAGCGCGCCGATGGCGCATACCGGACGATGAGGACGACCGCAAATCCGCGCTTCGACAAGAATGGCCACTTCCAAGGCATGACCGGGGTCAATATCGACATCACCGACCAGATCGTCGCCGAAGAACATACGCGCCTTCTCTTGGCGGAACTCAACCATCGGACGAAGAATATCCTCGCCGTGGTGATGGCCATTGCCCGCACGACCGGGCGCCAGGGGGCTTCGCCTGAATTCATCACCTCCTTCAGCCATCGCCTTCAGGGCCTGTCGGCCAGCAACGACCTGCTGGTGCGGACCGACTGGGCCGGCGTGGAGATCGACGAGCTTCTCAAGGCGCAACTGTCCTATCTGAATGACTCGGTCGGGGACCGGCTCAGCCTTGACGGTCCGGCCTTGCGGCTCTCGTCGCATTGTGCCCAAATTCTGGGAATGGCGATGCACGAGCTTTCGGCCAATTGCCTGAAATACGGTGCTTTCTCCGATGATATCGGGCGAGTACGCGTCGTCTGGCGTCTGCTTGAAGACGAGAATTGGGAAATCGAATGGCGGGAATTCACCAGCGGCCCGACAGTCGCGCCTGATCGCAAAGGCTTCGGCCATACCGTGACCGTCGACATGGTGGCCTCGGTGCTCGGTGCGAAGGTGACGATGGATTACCTCCCCGACGGCCTTCGCTGGCATGCCGTCTGCAGCCGGCGATAGAATTGGAGCCCGTCAGAAAAGCTCTGCATCCATCGCCATGATCGAGACGCAGCCGCCGGCTATGGCGGCCTCGATACCGGCAGCATGCGGCAGCATGCGATCGGCAAAAAAGCGTGCCGTGGCGAGCTTTTGCTGTTTCAGTGGTTCGTCTGCGGCATCGGCAGTGGCCGCCATCTTGGACCACATCCAACCGAAAGAGACGAGCGCGAAAAGCCTGAGATAGTCCGTGGCGGAAGCGCCGGCAAAAGACGGGTCATCGCGCCGGTCGAGTATGAGCGTCGTCGCGCGCTCGAGCCGATCAAGCGCTACGATCGTTGCCCTGGCGACAGGATCGGCGTCGGGCTGCAGGGACGTGGCCGCAAGATCCTCCTTGACGATCGCAAAGAAGCGGAAGGCCAGGTCGCCGTTTTCCATCGGCAGCTTGCGCGCAACCAGGTCCATGGCCTGGACGCCGTTTGTGCCTTCATAGATCTGGGTGATGCGGGCGTCGCGGACAAACTGTTCCGCGCCCGTTTCTCTTATATAGCCGTGGCCGCCGAACACCTGCTGCGCCAGCACGGTTGTCTCGAAGCCGAAATCGGTGAAGGCGGCCTTGACCACCGGGGTCAGCAGAGCCACCAGACCATCGGCGGCCTTGCGTGTTTCACCGTCCGGATGGCGCGTGGCGATATCGATCTGCATGGCCGTCCAGATGGCGAGCGCCCGGGCGGCGTCGGTGAAGCCGCGGCCGGTCATCAGCATCTTGCGGATATCGGCATGTTCGATGATCGGCACCGGTCCGTGCGCGCCGTCGGCGGAGCGTCCCTGCAGGCGCTCGCGGGCATAGTTCGCGGCCTTCTGGTTGGCCGCTTCGGCGAGGCCGAGGCCCTGGATGCCGATGAACAGGCGCTCGGCATTCATCATCGTGAACATGGCGTTGAGGCCGCGCCCGGGCTCGCCGAGCAGCCAGCCGGTAGCCCCGTCATAATTCATTACGCAGGTCGGCTGCGCGTGGATGCCCATCTTGTGTTCGAGCGCGCCGACCGACATGCCGTTGCGCGCGCCCAGGCTGCCATCGTCGCGAACGAGGAATTTCGGCACCAGGAACAGGCTGATGCCTTTGACGCCCTTCGGCGCATCGGGGAGGCGGGCGAGCACCAGATGGATGATGTTGCCGCCAAAATCCTGGTCACCGGAGGAAATGAAGATCTTTGTGCCAGTGATCCTGTAGCTGCCGTCACCGATCGGTTCGGCGCGGGTCGACAGCAGGCCGAGGTCGGTGCCGGCAGAGGCTTCGGTGAGCGCCATGGCGCCGGTCCATTCGCCGGAGATCATCTTCGGCAGATAGGTTTGTTTCTGCGGATCGGAGGCGTGGTGATAGATGGCTTCGACCGCGCCGCGGGTCAGGCCCGGATAGAGGCCGAAGGAGAGGTTGGCGGAGGAGAGCATCTCGTCGAGCAGAATTTGCAGCACACGCGGCAGGCCCTGGCCACCGAATTCGGCAGGGCCGGACAATCCGCTCCAGCCGGCCTCGGCAAAGCTCTTATAGGCTTCGGCAACGCCTTTAGGGGTCGTGACCATGCCGTTTTCCAGGCGGCAACCCTCTTCATCGCCGGGGCGGTTTAGCGGTTCCAGCACGCCGGTGCAGAACTTGCCGGCTTCTTCGAGGATGGAGACGGCGAGTTCGGCATTCACGTCCTCGTAGCCGGGGAGCGCTTGCATCTGGCCGTCGAAATCGAGAACATGGTTAAGGAGGAAGGAAATGTCGTCGATGGGGGGATTGTAGGACGCCATCCTGTCTGTTCCTCCTGCTTGCTGATTCGCCGTCTGAGGAGGCGATGATCGAGCATCCTTCGCCTACGGTTTGGCATGTCGTGGCGAGGTTCTTCTGCGAGTCAGGGATAGCACAAAACGGACGATTGTCGAATTCACCGCTACGATGTCCAGGAATTCGCAGGCTGTGGGATCAGTCTGGCAGCACGATACCAAGCTTGGCCATCGCGCCGCCGTCGATCTTGACGTCGGCACCGGTGATGAAGCGGGCTTTGTCGCTGGCGAGGAAGGCAACGAGTTCAGCCACTTCCTCCGGCCGGCCGACGCGGCTGAGCGGGTGGCCCTTGCCCCATTGGGCAATCATCTCGTCTTGCGTCATGTCGCCCTTGTAGAGGTCCGCGCTCCGGCGCAGCATGGGCGTGTCGATCGAGGCGGGGCAGACGGCGTTGACGGTGATGTTGTCGGCGGCGTGGTCGAGCGCCATGGCGCGCACCAGCGCGTTGATCGCGCCTTTGCTGGCCGTATAGGCGGCGACGCCCGCCTGCGAGGCGTAGGATTGCACCGAGGAAATCGCGACAATGGCGCCGCCGCCACGCTTCTTCATTTCCGGAATGGCATATTTCGCCGCGAGATAGATGCCCTTGAGATTGATGTCGAGCACGTCGTCCCAGACATTTTCGGGCGTGTCGACCACGGTGCCATAGCGCTGGATGCCGGCACAGCAAGCAAGGATGTCGACGCCACCATGGGCGGAGACGGCCGCCTCGACGGCGTGTTGCATGTCGGCTGCATTGCGGACATCGCCGACAAAACCGACCGCCTTGCCATCGATATCTGCAACGGCCCTGTMGATTGAATCCCTGTCGTTAGAGACAATCAGCACCTGACCGCCGGCCTTGGCGAAACGTTCGGCCGTGGCCCGGCCCATGCCCAGGCTGCCGCCGGTGACGATAATGCTCTTGCCGTCGAATTCCATGTCTGGACGCTCCTCCGTGCGGTTGACGCAATTAACGTTTCACCATGCCCGTCCGCCGCCGGCCGCGGACATGATCGCCCGGCAGGATATCGCTGCTAACCATCGGCTTGGCTATTCCCCCATCGCAGCGGCCATCAGTTCCTTCGTGTAATCCATGCATGGATTGCCGAAAATATCTTCAGTATCCCCCTGTTCGACCACTTTGCCGCTCTTCATCACCATGATGTAGTCAGACAGTGCTCGGACCACGGCGAGGTCGTGACTGATGAACAGGTAGGAGAGCTTGTGCTTGGCCTGCAGGTCGCGCAGCAGTTCGACGATCTGTTTCTGGACGGAGCGGTCGAGCGCCGAGGTTGGCTCATCCAGCACCAGGACTTTCGGTTTCAGGGTGATGGCGCGGGCGATGGCCAGGCGCTGGCGCTGGCCGCCGGAGAATTCGTGCGGGTAGCGGTTGCGGCTGGACGGGTCGAGCCCGACCTCCGTGAGTGCGTCCACGGCGCGGCGTTCGCGCTCGGCGCGGCTCAGTTGTGGCTCATGAATGAGGAGGCCTTCGGTGATGATTTCGCCCGCGGTCATGCGTGGGGAGAGCGAGCCATAGGGGTCCTGGAAGACCAATTGCAATTCTCTACGCAGCGGTCGCATCTCGGCCTTGTCGGCCCTGGAAATGTCCTTGCCGCGGAAGTGGATCTGGCCGTCGCCGTCAAACAGTCTGAGCAGGATGCGGCCAAGCGTCGACTTGCCGGAGCCGGATTCGCCGACAATGCCGATCGTCTGGCCTTCGCGCAGTTTCAGCGACACTTTGTCGACCGCGGTCAGATATTGCGTGCCCCGGCCGAGAAAGCCGCCGCCATATTTGAACCGGATCGACAGGTTGCGGCCGTCGAGCAGGATCGGTGCGCTGTCCGGCGGCGCGGCCTTGCGGCCGGTCGGTTCGGCGGCGAGCAGCATTTTCGTATAGTCGTGCTGCGGGGCGGAGAAGATTTCGGAGGCCTTGCCGGTCTCGACGACTTCTCCCCGGCGCATCACGGCGACACGATCGGCGAAGCGGCGGACGATGCCGAGATCGTGGCTGATGAAGACGATGGCGAGGCCCAGCCGGGTCTTGAGTTCCTTCAGCAGGTTGAGGATCTGCGCCTGGATGGTGACGTCGAGCGCGGTGGTCGGTTCGTCAGCGATCAGCAGTTCGGGATCGTTGGCGAGCGCCATGGCGATCATCACGCGCTGGCGCTGCCCGCCGGACATTTCGTGCGGATAGGAGCCGAGCCGGCGTTCGGGGTCGGAGATGTGGACGAGTTTCAGGAGTTCGAGGGCGCGTTCGCGCGCCTTGGATTTCGAGACCTTGCGGTGATAGCGGATCGGCTCGGCGATCTGGTCGCCGATCGTGTAGAGCGGGTCGAGCGAGGTCATCGGCTCCTGGAAGATCATCGTCATCTTCACGCCGCGGATGTCGTTGAGCACCTTGACCGGCTGGCCGATCAGTTCCTGGCCGCGATAGCGCGCCGAGCCGGTGACGCGGCCATTGGTGGCGAGCAGGCCCATGACTGCCATCATCGTCTGGCTCTTGCCGGAGCCGGATTCGCCGACAATGGCCAGTGTCTCGCCCTTGGCGACGGAAAGACTGACGCCTTTGACCGCATGGACTTCACCGTCCTCGGAGGCGAAGCGGACGTCGAGTTTGTCGATATTGAGCACATGATCGCCCATGTCAGCGGTCCTTCGGGTCGAATGCGTCGCGAAGGCCGTCGCCGATGAAATTCAGCGCGACGAGGGTGACGACGAAGAAGAGGGAGGGATAGAGCAGCAGCCAGGGGCTGGCCTCAATGGAGCCTGCGCCCTCAGCGATCAGCACGCCCCAACTGGTCAGCGGCTCCTGCACGCCGAGACCGAGGAAGGAGAGAAAACTTTCGAGCAGGATGACCTGTGGAACCAACAGCGTGACGAACACCACGACGGGCCCTATCGTGTTGGGGATGATGTGCCGGCGGATGATTTGGCCGTCGGTGAGGCCCATGGCGACAGCGGCGCCGACGAATTCGCGCCGCTTGATCGCCAGCGTCTGTCCCCGGACGATGCGGGACATGTCGAGCCAGTTGATCGCGCCGATGGCGATGAAGATCAGCACAATATGCCTGCCGAAAAATACGACCAGCATGATGACGAAGAAAACGAAGGGCAGCGAATAGAGAATTTCGACGAAGCGCATCATCACATTATCGACGCGGCCGCCGAGATAGCCCGAAATCGCGCCATAGACGACGCCGATCAGCAGCGAGACGATGGTGGCCATGATGCCAACCAGCAGCGAGATCTGCCCGCCGACCATGATCCGGGCGAGCATGTCGCGGCCGTTGCGGTCGGTGCCGAACAGGAAATATTGGCCGTTCACCTTGCCGGTCGCGACCGCCGTCTTGCCGTCGGCCGCGATCTCCAGCTTGGCATCGTCGAATTCGTCGGGCCGGTCGAGATAGCGGGTCACACGCGGGTCGATCTTCTTGTCGGTGCTGATCTTGGCTGTGTAAGTCGAGCCGCTGACATCGAAACCGTCGAGTTTCAGGCGGGCATGCTCGACAGCATCCTTCATCACCGACTCCAGCGTATCCTTTTCCGGATAGGGCGAGAGGCTGGGTGGGACGGCGACATAGCTCGGATAGATTTCGGCATAGCCATGCGGGTTGAAATACGGTCCAACAAAGCAGATCAGTGTCACCAGGAAGAGGACGATCAGGCCCGCGACGGCCGCCTTGTTGCGCTTGAGGCGGATGAGCGCCAGTGCGGTCAGGCTGCGGCCTTTGCCAGCCTCTGTTGGCGGGCGTGTTTCAGGTTGGATCAGGGATGCATTTTCACTCATAGCGCACCCTCGGATCGATGAAGGCGTAGATGATATCGACCAACAGGTTCAGCACGACAATGAACACCGAGATCAGCACCACTGTTCCCATGACCAGCGTATAATCGCGATTGAGCGCGCCGAGGACGAAATAGCGGCCGACGCCGGGCAACGAAAAAATCGTCTCGACGATGATCGAGCCGGTGAGCACCTGGGCTGCCGTCGGGCCGAGATAGGAAATCACCGGCATCAGGCCGGCGCGTAGCGCATGCCGGCCGACGACGCTGGAAAACGGCAGGCCATAGGCGCGGGCGGTGCGGACATGGTCGGTGCGCAGCGCCTCTATCATCGATCCTCTCGTCAGCCGGGCGAAGACGGCGAGCTGCGGCAGCGCCAGCACGATCACTGGCAGAGCGAGATTTTGAAACCCGCCAGGCCCCCAGCCGCCGGTCGGTACGAGCCGTAAGCCGACCGCGAAGATCATCGACAGGATCGGCCCGACGACGAAATTCGGGATCGTATTGCCGAGCGAGGCGAATGCCATCAGGAGATAATCAGGCCAGGAATTCTGGTGCAGCGCCGCATAGACGCCCATGACGATGCCGCCGAGAACAGCGATCGTCAGCGCCCAGGAGCCCAGCGTGATCGAATAAGGCAGCGCCTGCAGGATGAGTTCGGAAACAGTATAGTCCTTGTAGATATAGCTCGGGCCGAAATCGCCGTGCAGGACATTGCCGAGATAGTAGAGATATTGCGCCCAGAGCGGCTGGTCGAGATGATAGACCGCCTTCAGGTTGGCGAGCACCTGTGGCTCCAGGGGACGTTCGAGATTGAACGGCCCGCCGGGTGCAATGCGCACCATGAAGAAGGAGAGGGTGACGACCAGGAAGATCGTCGGCACGGCGGAAAGAAGCCGCACGAAAATGAAACGCAGCATGGGCGCCTCCTCGAATGCGAATAGGCCGATATTCCGCCGTCAACCGGCGGCGGACAGAGGGCCGCACCCACTCCGTTGAGGGATGCAGGCACGGCCCCGACGGATCACTCGATCGAGAGGTATTTGGTCATGTGTTCGTTGACGGTGTTTTCCTCGAAACCCTTGACCTTGTGGTTGACGAGCCAGAGGCTGGCGGAGTTCATCAACGGCGTCACCGAATAGCCCTTGAGCATGATTTCCTCGGCCTGTTCCATGATCTTCATCCGCTTGGCCGGATCGCGCTCCGCATAGGATTGCTTCATCAGGTCGTCGAATTTCGGATCGCTCCAATGACCGTAGTTGAAGGTCTTGTTGCTTGAGAGAAGCAGCGTGAGGAAATTCTCGGGGTCGGCATAGTCGGCGGCCCAGGCGGCA
>NZ_JBFUFK010000056.1:0-54851 GCF_056403475.1 Rhizobium sp. P2_G9
TCGCAGCACCGCCGCGAGCGGCGGCGGCGGCGCCACCCGCCAGCGCAGCACCACCGGAGGCGGCGGCGCCGACGGCGCCAGCGCCGAGCGCGACCATGCCGCCCGCGGCCATGCCCGTGCCAACCGCTGCGCCGGCGCTGAGCTGCGGGCCGCCGGAAACGAGACCACTGGCGATGCCGGGACCGAAGATGCCGAGGCCGAGCAGCGACAGCGCGGCGAGTACGATCGCCATCGCTTCGTCGATTGTGGGGGTTGCCCCGCCGAAACCGGAAGTGAATTCGGAGAAGAGGGTCGAACCGATGCCGATGATGACGGCGAGGACCAAAACCTTGATGCCGGAAGAGATGACGTTGCCGAGCACGCGTTCGGCCATGAAGGCCGATTTCCCGAATAGGCCGAAGGGGATCAGCACGAAGCCCGCGAGCGTCGTCAGTTTGAATTCGATGAGCGTGACGAAGAGCTGGATGGCGAGGATGAAGAAGGCGAGCAGGACCAGCGCCCAGGCGAGGAACATGCAGGCGATCTGGATAAAGTTCTCGAAGAACGACCAGTAGCCCATCAGGCCAGAGATCGACTCCAAGAGCGGCCGGCCGGCGTCGAGACCAGTTTGCGCCACCTTGCCGGGGCGCAAGAGATCGGCCGTGGTGAAGCTGGTGCCGCTGGCTTTTAATCCCAGGCCGGCGAAGCTCTCGAAGACGATGCGTGCCAGGTTGTTCCAGTTGCCGATGATGTAGGCGAAGACACCGACGAACAGCGTCTTCTTCACCAGGCGAGCCATGATGTCGTCGTCGGCGCCCCAGCTCCAGAAGAGTGCAGCCAGCGTCACGTCGATGACGATCAGGGTGGTGGCGATGAAGGCGACTTCGCCGCTGAGCAACCCGAATCCGCTATCGATGTAGCGGGTAAATACCTCGAGGAAATGGTCGATGACGCCGGTGCCGCCCATGATGTTATCTCGCTTCGTCGAGCTGCGGCGGCGCGATCGGCGCGGCGGGCTCCACGGCTGGCTGATCGGTGCGGCCCGGTTGGGGAGTGGTGTCGTTTCGCGGCGCTGGCGGCATGTCCGGCAGTCGCTCGGCAGGTCGCGCGCCGGGCGCAAGGAAGCGGTTGCGGTTTTCAGCCCAAGCCCGCAGGCATGCGAGGTCGCGGGGACCGGCTTCGCCGAGCGCCTGGCAGCGGATCAGCTCGTCGCGCAACGGGTCGGCCGCGGTCACGGCGGCGCGGCCGGACGGCCACGCCTCGGGCGCTTCCTCTTTCCGGCTCATCTCGATCGCGGTCGCAGTCACTGCGATTGCGACAAAAATGACGGTGCCGAGTCGGGCGAGCATCTTGCCGTCCATGGCCGCGCCCTCAGTTGCCGTTCGGGAACATGCGGGCGTTGCCCGGCTGGTAGCCGCTGCCCGGCGTCAGGAAGCGACGGCGCTGCTCGCGACCTTGCTCGGCCGCGGCTGAGCGCTCCGCTTCGGACAGGCTCTGCGCGCGACCGTTTGCGGCGACCACAGCCGTTAGGTCGGCGAGCTGCTGCGCTTGCAGGGCGAGAAGCTGGTTGCCCGCCTGTGTCGCCTGCAGCGCGCCGGTAGCGCCCTGGCTCTGGCCCACCAGYGCCGACATCTGGGTCCGGTTCGTGTCGATGTTGCCGACGACGCCGGCCTGGACGCGCATCGCATCCTGCAAGCCGCCGACCGTGTTCTGCCAGCGCTCCCGCGCGCCGGCGACGAGCTGCTGGTCCGAGGCGGTCATCGACGCGTTGCCGTAGGTCGTGCGGAACGCCTGGTCGATGTTCTGCACATTGTAGGCGATGTTCTGCGCTTGAGTGAGGAGCTGTTGCGTCCGCTGCACGGACTGCTGAAGCTGCTGCAGTGACGAGTATGGCAAGCTCGCGAGGTTTCGCGCCTGATTGATCAGTGACTGTGCCTGGTTCTGCAGCGAGGTGATCTGGTTGTTGATCTGCTCGAGCGCGCGGGCGGCCTGAAGAACGTTCTGCGCGTAATTGGTGGGATCGTAGACGATGATGGCGTGCGCCGGCCCGGTGAGCAGCGGTGACAGCGCCAAAGGCGCCGCCAGAATGGAGAAGGCGAGCCGAGCGGCGCGTGAGCGGGAACGAACGGAACGAGTCATGGGCGTACCTCCGGATCGGTTTGGGGGATGACGTTGGTGAGGTCGGCGACGAGGTCGGCGGCCCAGGCAAGCCGGTTTTCGGCGAGCCACTCCGCGAGGAACCCGTCCGTGCCGCTGCGGGCGTGAACGTCCGCAATCAGCGCCTGATGCTGCTTCGATGATGCGGCGCAAAGCGCGAGCGCTACGTCCGACAGGCCCAGCTCGAACAGCCGGTTGCCGCGCCGGGATTGGCAGTAATAGTCGCGCTTTGGCATCGCCCGCGCGAGGATCTCGATCTGGCGATCGTTGAGCCCGAAGCGGCGATAGATAGCCGTGATCTGCGGCTCGATCGCGCGCTCGTTCGGGAGCAAGATGCGGGTCTGGCAGCTTTCGATGATGGCCGGCGCGATCGCCGAGCCGTCAATATCCGAGAGCGACTGGGTGGCGAAGATGACGCTGGCGTTCTTCTTGCGCAGCGTCTTCAGCCATTCGCGGAGTTGCCCGGCGAAACCCTCGTCGTCCAGCGCGAGCCAGCCTTCGTCGACGATCAGCAGTGTCGGGCGCCCGTCGAGGCGATCCTCGATACGGTGGAAGAGATAGGCGAGCACAGCGGCAGCCGCGCCAGTGCCGATCAGTCCTTCGGTCTCGAAGACCTGAACATTGGCTTCGCCCAGATGCTCGGCCTCGGCGTCGAGCAGGCGCCCATAGGGACCGCCGACGCAATAGGGTCGGAGCGCCTGCTTGAGATCGTTGGATTGCAGCAACACGGACAATCCCGTCAGCGTGCGCTCGGCGACGGGTGCCGACGCCAGCGAGGAGAGCGCCGACCAAAGATGCTCCTTCACCTCGGGCGTGACCGGCACGCTCTCGCGCATCAGGATCGCGAGCAGCCAATCGGAGGCCCAGGCGCGCTCGGCGACATCCTCGATGCGCGCGAGCGGTTGAAGCGACACGCTGTCGTCTGAGCCTTCGGTGAGGCCACCGCCGAGATCGTGCCAGTCGCCACGCATGGCGAGCGCGGCGGCCCGGATCGATCCGCCGAAGTCGAAGGCGAAGACTTGGCTTTGCGGATAGCGCCGGAATTGCAGCGCCATGAGCGCCAGCAGCACAGACTTGCCGGCGCCGGTCGGACCGACGATCAGCGTATGGCCGACGTCGCCGACATGGATGGAAAGCCGAAACGGGGTCGAGCCTTCGGTCTTGCCGAACAGCAGTGGGGGTGCCGCAAAATGCTCGTCCCGTTCCGGTCCCGCCCACACCGCCGACAGCGGGATCATGTGGGCGAGATTCAATGTGTTGATCGGAGGTTGGCGGACATTGGCGTAGACATGGCCGGGCAGCGAGCCGAGCCAGGCGTCCACCGCGTTGATCGTCTCGGGCATCGCGGTGAAGTCGCGGCCCTGGATGACTTTCTCGACCATCCGCAGCTTCTCGGCGGCGATACGGGGATCATCGTCCCAGACGGTGATCGTCGCCGTCACATAGGCTTGGCCGGCATAGTCCGCGCCCAGCTCCTGCAGCGCCATATCGGCGTCGGCCGCCTTGTTGGCGGCATCGGTATCGACCAGCGCCGAGGCCTCGTTGGTCATCACCTCCTTGAGGATGGCGGCAATCGACTTGCGCTTGGCGAACCATTGCCGCCTGATCTTGGTCAGCAGCTTGGTGGCGTCGGTCTTGTCGAGCAAGACGGCCCGCGTCGACCAGCGGTACGGAAAGGCCAGCCGGTTCAGCTCGTCGAGGATGCCTGGCGTGGTCGCGGTCGGAAAGCCGACGATGGTGAGTATGCGCAGAYGGGCATCGCCGAGCCGGGGCTCCAGCCCGCCCGTCAGCGGCTGATCGGCGAGCAGCGCATCGAGATACATCGGCGTTTCGGGGACGCGGACGCGATGCCGCTTCGTCGAGACCGTCGAATGCAAATAGGTCAGCGTCTCGCCGTCATCGAGCCAGGCGCATTCCGGCATGAAGGCGTCGATGAGTTGGAGGATGCGATCGGTGCGGTCGGCGAAGCCGCGCAGGATCTCGTGCGCATCGACGCCGGCGTGATCGCGGCCCTCATAGAGCCAGGTTTCGGCACGCGCGGCGTCCTCGGCCGGCGGCAGATAGAGGAAGGTCAGGAAGTAGCTGGACTCGAAATGCGCGCCGGCTTCCTCGAAATCGGCCTTGCGTTCGACATCGACCAAGGCGGACGCGCTGTCGGCGAACATGCTTGCCGGATAGGTCGCAGCGCCATGGCGCTGCGCCTCGACGAAGATCGCCCAGCCGGAGCCGAGTCGACGGAAGGCGTTGTTGAGGCGGCCGGCGACGGCAACCAGCTCGGCCGGCACGGCACTGTCAAGGTCGGGGCCGCGGAAGCGCGCGGTGCGCTGCAGGCTGCCGTCCTTGTTCAGCACGATGCCTTCGCCGACCAGAGCGACCCAGGGCAGGAAGTCGGCGAGCCGGGTGTTGCGATTGCGATATTCGGCGAGGTTCATCATCGTCTTTCCTCCTCAGACCGACAGGTGGCCGGGGATGCGCAGATGCTTGCGCACGACATCGACGAACTGCGGATCGCGCTTGGCGGCCCAGACGGCCGCGAAGTGGCCGAGAGCCCAGAGGCCGAGGCCGACCAGCCAGAGGCGCAGGCCGAGGCCGAGCGCGGCTGCCAGCGTGCCGTTGAGGATGGCGAGCGAGCGCGGAGCGCCGCCGAGCAGGATATGCTCGGTCAGCGCCCGATGGACCGGGACCGAGAAGCCCGGTAGCTCGCCGCCATGGTCGCCGTCGCCGGCCATCAGACCAGCGCCCCGCCGCCGAACGAGAAGAACGACAGGAAGAAGCTGGATGCAGCGAAGGCGATCGACAGGCCGAAGACGATCTGGATCAGTTTTCGCGCACCGCCCGACGTATCGCCGAAGGCCAGCGTCAGGCCGGTGATGATGATGATCATCACGGCGATGATCTTGGCAACGGGACCCTCGATAGATTGCAGGATCTTCTGAAGCGGCTCCTCCCACGGCATCTGGGATCCGGATGCGTGAGCCGCAGGCGCGAGCGCCAGCGTCACGAAGGTGACGGATACCGCCGTGGCGAGGCGGCGGCGGATGCGCAAAGCATGTTGGATCATGACGGGTCTCCTGTGAGGGGCTGGCTTGCGGGAGTGACGCGGTAGTCGCCGTCGGAGCCGAGGCCCTCGATGCGGGCGAGTTCGGCGAGACGGCGCAGTGCACCGCGGCCGGAGAGCACAGCGACCAGATCGATCGTCTCGGCGATCAGGGCGCGCGGGACGGTGACGACGGCTTCCTGGATGAGCTGTTCCATGCGACGCAGCGCGCCGATGGCGGTGCCGGCGTGGATGGTGCCGACACCGCCGGGATGGCCCGTGCCCCAGGCCTTCAGCAGGTCGAGCGCTTCGGCGCCGCGCACCTCGCCGATGGGGATGCGATCGGGGCGCAGGCGAAGGGAGGAACGGACGAGGTCGGAGAGCGAGGCGACGCCGTCCTTGGTCCGCATGGCGACCAGGTTCGGCGCGGCGCATTGCAGTTCACGCGTGTCCTCAATGAGGACGACGCGGTCCGAGGTCTTGGAGACTTCCGCGAGCAGCGCGTTGGTGAGGGTCGTCTTGCCGGTGGATGTGCCGCCGGCGACGAGGATGTTGCGCCGGTCGGCGACGGCCTGGCGCAGCGTCTCGGCCTGATCCGCCGCCATGATCCCGGCGGCGACATAATCGTCGAGTGTGAACACGGCGACGGCGGGCTTGCGGATCGCGAAGGCCGGCGCGGACACCACAGGAGGCAACAACCCCTCGAACCGCTCGCCCGTCTCGGGCAGTTCGGCCGAGACACGCGGTGCGCCGGGATGAACCTCGGCGCCGACATGGTGGGCGACCAGACGGATGATCCGCTCGCCGTCAGAAGGCGACAGCAACTCACCCGTGTCGGAAAGCCCTTCGGAAAGCCGGTCGACCCAGAGCCGCCCATCGGGGTTGAGCATCACCTCGACGATCGCGGGGTCTTCCAGAAAGCGGGCGATCGCCGGCCCGAGGGCCGTGCGCAGCATGCGGGCGCCGCGAAGGATCGCCTCCGATTTCTGGTGAGTGGCCGCCACGTCGTCCCCGTTCTCGTGCGGGCCCGCGACATGCGGCCCTGGATCGGGGATGAGTAGAAGAGGTAGAAATCATGGCCTGACAACAACCATAATGTGGTCGTCGTACTGTGGCGTACAAAGACAGGGAAACGGCGGAATAGCTTTATACTTGTGAGGTTCCGGACCGAGACTAAGGCGCTGAGGTGGACACTCTCGCTCCGACGTGCGCCGCGCTCAGGCTAGCGCCAATCTGGATCTCAGATGCTTTGCTTCAAATATGCGACAAAACACAAACGACCTTGTGCTCAGGCCTGTTGCGCCGGGCCGTCCTTCGCAATTCGGGATGCGAGACTATTCGGCGAAGCGTCGATTCAAGGTCTGGCAGGTGTAGCCGGCAAGTCCGCCGATCCCTGTCGCGACGGCCAGATGGATGAAGGAGGCGGTGGCAAGATCAAGTTCGGCCGCGAAGAAGGTCACCATGCCGAGGAACCATGCCAGCATGTTGCCCAGGATACGGTGGCTGCGCAGCCCGACGATCAGGAYCGCGACGAGAAACACGACGACAGGCAGCGCCATATGATCGAGCAAAGGGAAGAGGGCGCCGGTCACGATATGAGAGACGGCGCCGATCGCGATGCCGAGCCAGAGGCACAGCATGGCCGCCATGCTGTTCTTCAGGGATGTCGGCCGCGTGAACCACGCAATGAAACCTGCGAACATCACCCAGACCTCGAGGTTGAGGGCCGCGCTGAGCCAGGCGGCGAAGGCCGCGACCACGGAAGCAATGACCGTCCAAAGGATGAATTTGCCACGCCGCCGGCCATGATCTGCCTGCGACTGCAGTTGCGCCGTTTCCTGAACATGTGCGTTGCCCATCGTGAAGTCTCCTTTCGTTGGTCTCAAAAAGAGGTTTGAGCGGGATCGAGCTTTGCTGAGCAATCCCCGCCGTGCGGTGGCTCCGACCTCTATGCCGGGTTGAGGTATGCGTAGATTTCCGGATAGGCGCCGCGCCTTTCCGCCATGCGCAGACCCTTGACCCGCTCGACCATGATTTCGCCGTCGGCCGGTGTGGGCTCTCCGAGAAGCTCGAGGACTTCGGCGATGTAGTCGGCCAGCGGCATGGCGGCGGGATCGCTCGCCTGCTGAAGACCTGCGAGTTCGGTCTGCACATAAGGCGGCGCAAGCTCGATGACTTCGATGGGCCTATGTCGAAGCTGGTGGCGCAGGGATTGCAGCCACGAATGGAGGAACGCCTTGCTCGCGCAATAGGTGGGGTAGTTGAAGCGCGGTACGAAGGCGAGACCCGAGGTGGTGGTGATGATGGTCGCGGATGGCTGCCTCGCGAGTGTCGGCAGCAGAGCCGCCGTCAACCGCAGGACGCCCATGATGTTGGTCTCGATGATCGAGAGCGATGTGTCGATGTCGATCGCATCGCCATCCCACGCCTCGAGCCGGGAAATGCCGGCGTTGTTCACGAGAACGTCGAGGTCGGGAAAAAGCGACTGAATCTCTTCGGCCAGGCGGGCAACCGCCGCCGGGTCCTGCATATCCACCTGCAGGCCATGCATCCCGGGATGCGCCGCGGTGATCTCGTCCAGAAGGGCCTGACGACGGCCGGCAATGATGACCTGGTTGCCGCGCTGATGGAACGTCTCGGCGAGCCCCTGGCCGATGCCGCTCGTGCCGCCGGTAATGAGAATGGTTCGACCCGTCAAATTCATGGCGCGATGCTCCTACTGTGGGCGTATCGGAAGGCCGGCTCAGCCGAGGACGGCGGGCTTGAGCGTCTCCTCGCACCACTCGCGGAAGCTCGTCGGCGTTGAATTTTCCGGCGTCCTGGGCGCAGTCAGGTCGAGGCCCTGATCCTTGGCCCAGGCCATGTCCGTCATTCCCTGCGCCATGGCATCGGAGAAGCCGAACTGCAGGAAGCGAGCCTTGTACGCGTCGAAGCTGATCTGTTGGTAGGTGACTGCCTTGCCGAGTACATCGGAGATGATCTCGGCCATGTCGTTGAACGAAATATCCTCGGGGCCGAGAACAGGCACCTCGCTCTGGTCCGTCCAACTGTCATCAAGCAGCCAGCGTGCCGCGACGGCGGCGATGTCGCGTGTTGCGACGCTCGGAAGCTTGAGGTCGCCCGAGATCGGCATGAAGAATTTGCCCTGATCGCGGATCGCGGTCGCCTGCCGGGCGATGTTGTCCATGAAGGACGGGTTGGCCAGGCCGCGGAATGCGACGCCCGTACTGACTATCATGTCATCCATCGCCAGCGAGCCGGTGACGAAGCCCGCTCTGTCGGCCACCGGCGAACCGCGCCCGAGCGCCGTGATCGCAACGACGCGCTTGACGCCTTGCGCCTTCAAGGCGGCTGCTGCGGGACGGGTGAAGTCGACATAGGCCGCCATCACGGAAGCCGCCTTCGGGTCGGGAGGCACGAGCCAGAATGCCGTGTCGGCGCCGCTGAACGCTTCGTTGACGACGCCAGCGTCCCCATGGGAGCCTTCGACGACCTCGACGCTGTTTCGTATTTCGTCGCCCAGATGAGATGGATCGCGCGCAATCACGCGGATTGGCGCTCCCGATTGGAGAAGGTTCTGGACAACCTGATGACCAATATCGCCGGTCGGGGCGGTTACGACGATCATGTTTTACTCCGGTGTTGAAGGCGGAAGCGCGGCCGATGCGATGACAGGCCGAGCAGATGTGCCGTCGCCTGCGTTCATGTTCTGCTGGAACGTAGGCGGTTGCTTTAGGACGGTCTATGCGGGATAGTCCGCTATATCTTCGCAATCGTCCGAGATGAGCCCATGGATCCGCTTTCAGACGTCCTCTCGCTGCTTAAACCGCAAGCTTATGTGTCCTCCGGCTTCGACGCCGGCGGCGACTGGGCTGTCCAGTTCGGCGATCAGCATAAGCTCATCAAATGCTATGCGGTCGTGTCGGGTGGCTGCTGGCTGACCGTCGAGGGTGTTAGCGATGCAGTGCGCTTGGAGGCCGGCGACTGCTTCGTGCTGCCGACTGGTCGGCCCTTTCGGCTTGGCAGCAGCATCAATGGGCCTGCGGTCGGAGCAGGGGAGATATTCCCGGTCGCGCGAAGGGGCGGTGTCGTCACGCTCAACGGCGGCGGCGGATTGTTTCTGGTGGGAAGCCGCTTCGGCGTGAAGAGCAATCACGCCGACATGCTGCTCGGCCTGCTTCCCCCGATCGTGCACATTCGAGAGCAGCATGAGCGAGCAGCCCTGCGCTGGTCCGTCGAGCAAATGATGAGGGAACTGCGTGAAGAGCAGCCAGGCAACGCCCTCGTGGTGCAGCATCTGGCTCATCTGATGCTGGTGCAGGCTCTGCGTGTGCATCTGGACACGGGTGACGGCGACCGTGTCGGCTGGTTCTTCTCCCTAGCGGATAAACAGCTCGGTGCCGCGATCAAGGCGATCCATGCCGAACCCGCTTATCAATGGACCCTGCAAGAGCTTGGTGAGGTCGCCGCCATGTCGCGCTCGACATTCGCACTCAGGTTCAAGGAGCACGTGGGCGAGCCGCCGATGCAGTATGTGGCGCGATGGCGGATGCTTCTCGCCTGCGACAGGCTGGAGAATTCAAGCGATCCCGTCTCGGCGGTTGCCGCTTCGCTCGGCTATGAATCGGAAAGCGCGTTCAGCACGGCCTTCAAACGCGTCATGGGCTGCTCGCCTCGGCAATATGGGCGCTGGCGAAAGGTTGAGCCGGAGACCAATGCTGTTGGTACACACTTGCTGCCCGATCGGATGCGCCCCGATGCCAACAATGGGAACCCACGCATTGAGCGCAACGTTGCTGCTGCGGGCGGCCGACTTGCGTCGGACCAACGGATTGCATGACCCACTCACCGCTAAGAGCGGCTCAGACCGGTCGGTCAGCTCGGTTCGCGTGAATCGGCGTGAATCGGTTGGCTGGGCGATGCTTCGACGCCCGCGATCCGATCGAGGTTTGCGAGCAGGCGCTTTAGAAGGTCAGCGAGTAGTCCGGCCTCCTCATTCGTAAAGTCACTCAGCACCTCTTCATTGCCCCGGAGCAAGGCAACAACGGCATCGGGTAAGCGCGCTTTTGCCATCTCAGTCAGTGTGATGCGGCTGCTGCGTCCATCGGCTGGGTCAGGTACTCGCTGAATCAGTCCGTCCCGTTCCATGCGGGCGAGCATCTGGGCCATCGGTGGCTGTTCTATCTTGGCGAAACGGGCAAGGTCACGCTGCGTGCTCGCTCGGCCATCCCGAAGGGCAATGAGCACCGGCAGATGACCGACACCGAAGCCGAGCGGCTTGAGCCGCGCTTCGCTGAGGCGGGCAAATCCGCGGGCCGCCAAGCTTATCAGATGCCCGGGCGTCGAAAGCGCATCTTGATCCATCTTGCGTCTCCCTTGCGCCTTCAAAGCCTCAGATATATACGTGCATATGTATCTAAGCGCCACGCTTATTTGAAGGAAAGAACCAATGAAGGATGATGTTGGAGTTCTTGAGCGCATCTACGATCGATTCAACGCTCGAGACATAGACGGCGTGCTGACCGAGCTCACGGATGATGTCGCCTGGGCCAATGGTATGGATGGCGGGCACGTTCAGGGGCATGAAGCCGTCCGCGAGTATTGGACCCGGCAGTGGACCGTGGTCAGTCCCCATGTCGAACCCGTGGACTTCCATCCCACTGAGGATGGCGCAATCAAAGCAAGAGTCCGGCAGACGATCTTTGATCTTGAAGGCAAACCGCTTCAGGATCAGACGCACGGGCTCAAAGACAAAACAGTCGGACACGTTTTCCGCTTCCGGGCGGGGAAAGTAGCTCGCTTCGACATTGAGGATGCTGCCTAGGCCAGCCTTGTCTGGCGCCAGAACACCCAGCGATAGCGGGGCGACGCCTTGACGTCGGCTCCGTCCAAGCAGGAGACGCTGGCGAACTTTTGGCCGTCGCTGGAATGGTCTTTGCTCGGCCCGACATTATTGCTCTTCGCCCGCGTGATCTTCTGATATCTCCTGCCGAAGCTTCGGCCCGCTCGCGAGTCGACGACCCAGAGCCGCGATGAACGACTCGTACCGCTCCCCAGCTTTGGCGCGAGCAGCCTGAGCGGCGGGCTCCGGCAATGCCGGCGTCGTTGTCAGCCAGAAGCGCACGAAGATGGCCAGGGTCTCGACGGAAATACCGACATCGCGCTCCATCCGGGCCATGCGCCGGTCGAGTTGGTCCAGCCGCTTGACAAGCACCGCCTCCTGGCGCTCCGCGGCATCGGGAGACAGGAAGGACGCGATACCTGCCTCCGCGACCAGCGAAAGCGAGTGGCCGCGCCGAGCCGCATGCGCGGAGAGGGCCTTCATCACGTCAGGCTCGAGATAGACAGAGAGCCGCTGCTTCTTCGGTGATTTCGTCACGGCGGCCTCCTACAGCTCGATGCCGTCGCCGGGATCGAGCGAGGCCTGCCGCGCCGCCTGCCGCATGGCGTCACGCATGCGACTGTTGCGAGCGACGTCGTCGTCGGGATCGTCTGTCGGGTCGATCTCGAACTCGTTCTCGATCGGCGCCTTCTTCTCCATCGGCTGCATGCGATTCAGCTCAGGCTGGTGGCGGCGCTCGGATTCGGTTGTGTCCTCGTCCTCGAGGCTGGCTGCTGGCGCGGCGGTCAGGATCTCGGGCGTGAGCGGCAGGGCCAGATTGCTCCAATCATCGGTCGAAGCCCGTTTCGGTTTAGCGTGTGCCGGCGGCGGCAATACCCGCTCCTGGAACCGCCGATCCTCATAGTAGCGGGCCTTCTTGGCGCGGATGGGCGGCGTGCCGGCGACCATGACGATCTCGTCGGAGGGCGGAAGCTGCATGATTTCACCTGGGGTGAGCAGCTGCCTGGCCGTTTCCGACCGCGACACCATCATGTGGCCGAGCCAGGGCGAAAGCCGGTGGCCCGCATAGTTCTTCATCGCCCGCATCTCGGTCGCGGTGCCGAGCGCATCCGACACGCGCTTGGCCGTCCGCTCGTCGTTAGTGGCGAAGCTGACGCGGACGTGGCAGTTGTCGAGGATCGAATTGTTCGGGCCGTAAGCCTTCTCGATCTGATTGAGCGACTGGGCGATCAGGAACGCCTTGAGGCCATAACCCGCCATGAAGGCGAGAGCGCTCTCGAAGAAGTCGAGCCGACCGAGCGCGGGGAACTCGTCGAGCATGAGCAGCAGCCGATGGCGACCGCTCTTGGCCTGCAGATCCTCGGTCAAGCGGCGGCCAATCTGATTGAGGATCAGGCGGATCAGCGGCTTCGTCCTGTTAATGTCGGACGGCGGCACGACAAGGTAGAGCGTTGTCGGACGATTGCCACCGACGATATCGACGATGCGCCAGTCGCACCGGCGGGTGACCTCAGCGACGACGGGATCACGATAGAGGCCGAGGAACGACATCGCGGTCGACAGCACGCCAGACCGCTCGTTGTCCGATTTGTTTAGCAGCTCACGCGCGGCGCTGGCGATCACCGGATGCGGGCCGGCCTCGCCAAGGTGGGCGGTCTTCATCATGGCTGCCAGCGTCGACTCAATCGGCCGCTTCGGATCGGAGAGGAAGGCGGCGACGCCAGCCAGCGTTTTGTCGGCTTCGGCGTAGAGAACGTGCAGAATGGCGCCGACCAGCAACGCGTGGCTGGTCTTCTCCCAATGGTTCCGCTTCTCCAGCGAGCCTTCCGGATCGACCAGGATGTCGGCGATATTCTGGACGTCGCGGACTTCCCATTCGCCGCGACGGACCTCGAGCAGAGGATTGTAGGCGGCCGACTTTGCGTTGGTCGGATCGAACAGCAGTACACGGCCGTGCCGGGATCGGAAGCCCGCCGTCAGCGTCCAGTTCTCACCCTTTATGTCGTGGACGATCGCCGAACCCGGCCAAGTCAGCAGCGACGGCACGACCAGGCCGACACCCTTACCGGATCTCGTGGGCGCAAAGCAGAGCACATGCTCGGGCCCGTCATGGCGAAGATAATCGCGATCGAACTTCCCTAGGATGACGCCATCCGCGCCCAGCAGGCCGGCGGCGCTTACTTCGCGGGCGACGGCCCATCGGGCGGAGCCGAACGTCTCGGCGTTCTTGGCTTCACGCGCCCGCCAAACGGACATGCCGATTGCGACGGCGATCGAAATGAAGCCGCCTGACGCCGCGATATAGGCCCCCTCGATGAAGATCGGCGGGGCATATGCATCGTAGAAATACCACCACCAAAAGAAGGCCGGTGGATAGTAGATTGGCCAGCCGGCCAGCTCGAACCAGGGGAGTCCGAGCTGCGGTTGGAAGCCGAGCCGATAGGCCGTCCACTGCGTCGCCGCCCAGGTTGTCATGACGACGATGAGGAAGACGGTGAGGATCTGGCCCCAGAGGATTTTAGTCGCCGACATGGCGGGCACTCCTTTCTTGATTGGGCTACACGCCGAGGCCACGGTTGCGGCCGAAGCTCCAGTCGACGCCGCCGGCGCCGCGCGACACGCCGGAGACGTGCTGACCGATCTGACGTTCGAGGGATGGCGACCAAGGTACGAGCTGGAAGCCGAGGCCGTCGTCGATCATGGCGAAGCGGCCGGAGGCGAGCGCGAAGCGCTGGCGGTAAGTGCCCGCCACATACTCCCCCGTTGCGGCCTTCGAGAATTGTCGGCCGGTCTCGGCCGCGAGCTTCTCGCCTAGGGCCTCCACCTCGCGCTGCCGGAGCTTGTCGATCAACCCCGGCGAGAAGCTGACGCCACGCGTTTGCCGCTCGGCGAGACCCTGCCCAACGAGGTGCTCGGCTCGCCTGTCCATCGCCTGTCGAACTTCAGCGCCGAAGCCGCCACCGCCGAGCGCGACTGGGTCGCGGGCGATCGCCTGTCGATCGAGCCAGGTGGCGCCGGTCGCGTTGACCTGCCGTTCGATGTTGAGATCGGAGCGGACGGCGAGTGCGACCCGCCTGCGTCCCTGTGCGTCGTCGAATTTGCGCAGCTCGACGATCGAGCCCGGCGCGCTGTCGCCGGCCGCGTCGAGATCGGGCAGCTTGATGTGGTGGGTTCGCCCGTCGGTGCCATCGACCACGGCATAGGCCGTGCCCTTCAGCTCGTCGTCGAGGCCCCGATCAACCAGACGGCCGATGACAGGATCGTTGATGCTCTCGCCGGCGAGCACATAGCTGGCGGCGCCGCGTTCGATGCCGCGCTCGGTCAGGCCGCGATGAATGCGCTTGATGATATCGCCACGCTCGCCCAGCTCGCGAAGGGTCGCCTCGGCAGTCTCGGACACGACCCATTGGCCGGGGCCGACCTGATCAGCGAGGCCGAGCGTCTCCAGCTTCCGCAGGCGGCCGACTTTCATCGCGTGAAACTCGTCGGGTTGGCGGTCGGGGTGCGGGGCGAGATCGACGATGCCGGTACGGTAGCTGTCCCGCGAAAGCTGGCGGTCGAGGTTGGTCCAGCGTTCCGCCTCGATCTGCCGCACCAGATTGCGGCGGATCTCGTGATCGGTGCGCGGCCCTAGCTCCTGGGTGACGAGATCCTGCGCGCGGGCGCGCATGCCTTCCTTGATGTAGTCGCGGGAGATGACGAGGTCCTGGCCGTCATCGGTGCGCCCGCGCAGGATGATATGGACGTGCGGATTATCGGTGTTCCAGTGATCGACGCCGACCCAGTCGAGCTTGGTGCCGAGGTCCTTCTCCATCTGCCCCATCAGGTTGCGGGCGTAAGTCTTGAGGTCTGACATCTCGACCGCGTCCTCCGGCGAGACGATGAAGCGGAAATGGTGCCGGTCGTCCTGGGTGCGCTCGGCGAAGGACTTGGGATCGGCGTCTTCGATCTCCGGGCCGAACAGCCGGGCCTTCTCCCCATCCTGGGTGACGCCCTCGCGCCGCAGGTAGCTGAGGTGCGCGCTGAGCGGCGCGGCCTGAGCGCCATGACGGACGACGCGCGTCTTCATGACGGTGTTGCGCGATCGGCTGGTGAGCAGGCGATTGGCCTGCACGGTCGCGCGCTGGCCGCGCCCGAACCGGGAGCGGTTGCCCGAGCTGATTTTGCCGGAGCGCGAGACGCTGCCACCAGCACGTTGGGCGGCAGCGAGCGCCTGAGCGATAAAGGGGCGGGCCTGTTGTGCGCGGGTCGAGCGGATGCGGCCTGGCCGGATGCGGAAATCGTCGTCGCCGCTCATGGCCGAGGCCCCGCACATCGCGCAAAGCCGAGGAAATCCTTGCGGAAATCGCAATAGCGCAGGCTGCGCCGATCAGGCGCACCTCGCGCGAATGCGCCATAAGTCTCTGAAAACACACGACCGCACCAAGCCGCACATCGCGCGCTTTTATCTCGCCATCGTGCGGTTGTGCTGCCTGCTTTTCCCGCCCCTGACGCCAATTCCGCGCCAAAGCCCGACAATGCCGCAGGGAGTGCGATGCCAATCATCGTGGCCCCGCACTATCGGTTCGCGCCACGAACAGGCCATCGGATCGCGATGCAGGCAGTGTCGGATCGCGTGGGGTCTGCTGCGTAGATTGTGCAGCGGGATCGCCGTCGGGCTGCCGCCGATCTGCACGCGGCGTGCTATCGGCCTGCACGATGAAGAGCGGCGCACGTGTCCAGGCTAGCGGATCGGCGGTCGCCACCGTGACGCGGGCGGTAAGATCGCCGCCGCCGACGATCGGTGCGAGAGCGGCGACATAGGCGCGCGTTTCGGCCGGCAACGGGCGCCCGGTCGCGCGATATTCTTCATAGCGGCCGGGACCGGCGTTGTAGGCCGCCAGAAAGCCCGGCGAGCCGTAGCGATCGTGCATCTCGCGCAGATACGCCGCGCCCGCGAGGATGTTGTCGCGTGGGTCGTAGGGGTCGTTGCCGATAGCGTGCCGAACGCGCAGCTCCGCCCAGGTGGCCGGCATGATCTGCATCAGGCCCAGCGCGCCGACCGATGAGATCGCGCGGACCTCGCCGCGGCTCTCGACGCGCATGACCGCGCGAATCCAGTGCTCGGGAACGCCGAACCGTTGCGCGGCCTCGGCGATGAAGGCGGAGTAGGGCTCAACGCGAGAGGGCCGCTCGGCCGACACGGTCTGCGCGTTCGAGTTGGCGCAGAGCGGCAGGGCGATCAGCAGGCCGGAAAGGAGAAGGAGGGCCGCACGTCGGACGATGGTAAACCGTCCGACGACAGCGCGATTGCGGCGGGCCGGCATCGCTCAGTCTCGCTCGCTGCGCCGGGGCGGGCGATTCCAGTGCAGACCCCAGGCAGACTTGTCGTCGGCCGATTGGAACAAATTAGCGCGGACCGGCTGACCGAACGTTGGATCGTCGAGTTGCAGCGAGACGTACTCGCCCGCCTTCTCGCCAGTGCGTTTCCAGCCGGCCCCAACTTCGGGACCATCCTCGTCGGATCCGAGATGGACGCGATAATCCGGCGCGTTCTCCGCGTCGGATTGCTCGGCGGGCACGAGCACCAGCTCGGCGTCAAGCGCGAGCGTTTTGACTCGCCCGGTATAGCCCGACGTGGTGCGGCTGAATTGACCGATCAGGGACATGATTGCCTCCGTGGATGTGCGGTGAGGTTGGGAATGGGCACGTCGTCACCGCGCCGGCGCGCGCCAGACGAAGCGGCCATCGCCGTCCTCGTCGGTGTAGAGGGGGATGGCCCGGCCGATCACGGCGGAGGCGGGAAGCGGTCCGAAGTAACGGCCGTCGAGGCTGTCGCGGACCTGCCAGTTCATCAGGAACAATTCGCCCTGGGCGACGATGCGGCAGCCCTGCCAGATAGGCAGCGGATTGCCGCGACGATCGCGATCGAGCGCGTCGCCCATCGGCACGGCGTCGACGGTAATGGTGAGGCCGGTCCTGCAAACCCGTTGGCCAGGAAGCGCCACGACGCGCTTCATCAACGGCACGCCGCGTGGAAGATACCCGCCCTCGGCGAGGAAGCTCGCGAGCGGCTCGGGCGCGCGTACGGCGACCAGATCGGTGACTTCCGGGAACCGTTCAGGCGCGACGGCGTAGAGGCCGATCGGCGTGCTAGCGGACGCATTCCAGATCAGCTTCGGCGCGAAGGAAACGAGTGACAGGATGCCGAGCAACGACACCGCAGCCGTCGTGGTGATGGCGTAGCCGAGCCGGGTCATGCGCCGATCTCCTGGCGTAGGAGAAAGGCGCGATGGCGCTGCATTGTGTAGGCGCGTGGCGCCTCCCCGGCGGCCAGACGGTTGTGCACGTGCCGCCAGTAATCGGGCGAGACATCGACTGGATCGATGCCGATCGCCTCGATCGCTTCGATGAGTTGGAGCATGCGCTCCACCTTCGGCCAGCCGTCGACGCGCAGCAGGATGTCGCCGCCGGGCGTCACGGTCGGGATCGTCTGGGAGGGTTCGCCGAAAGCGACTGCGCGCAGAATGTCGAGGCGCGAGAGCACGGTGCCGTGTTCGTTCGCGGCCCAGCGCACGAGCGCAAAGGTCGTGCCGGGAGGGAAGAAGAGGATACGGCGGCGACGGTCGATGATCTGTTCGCGCACCCCGCGACCGAAGCGAATCCAGTGCTCGATCTGCTTCTCGATCCAAACGAGTTCGACCTGGGTGAGGTTATCCGGCGGCGTGTGAAGGGTGCGGCCAGCGCGCGCGGATGCGGGGGCAAGGCCGGTCATGGGGCGTCTCCTTGGGCTGGTGGGAATTCGCGCTCGAACAGCGCGCGCAGCATGTCGGCGACGGTCTGGCCGCGCTGGAAGGCCGCGATCTTGATCCGRCCGCGCATGTCGGCGGTGACGTCGATGGTCAGTCGGGCCGAAAAGTCGTCGGCGGGCTGTGGTCGCTGCACCTGGCGATCGGGCGCCTTGATCCAGCTCTCCGGATCGCCTGGTCTGGACGCGAAGCCGCGCTTGGGGGATCGTTCGCTCATAAACCGATCCTCATGATCTCGGCCGCGAGCGCGGCGATCTCGCGCGCGCCCGGACAATCCTCGTCCTGCTCGGCTGCAATCCGGCCGGTCTGCACAACGTCGGCGAAGACGATGCGCTGACCGATGGTGGTCGCGAGCAATGGCGGGTCGTGATCAGCGAGTGTCTCGGCKGTTTCGCGGGCGAGAATCGTGCGGGCCGCACAGCGGTTCAGCACGAACCGCGCCTTGAGGTCCGGTCGATAGATTCGGGCTTCGCTGAGCAACGTCAGCATCTCGGCCGACGCCCAGCCGTCGAGCGGGGACGGCTGCACCGGGATCAGGACAAGATCGGCGGCGAGCAAGGCCGAGCGCATGAGACTGGCGACGCGTGGCGGACCGTCGATGACGACGTGATCGGCGTTACGGGCCAACTCCGGCGCCTCGCGATGCAGCGTGTCGCGGGCCAAGCCGACAACACCGAACAGCCGCTGCAAGCCCTCCCGGCTACGTTGCTGCGACCAGTCCAGCGCCGAGCCTTGCGGATCGGCGTCGATCAGCGTGACGCGTTTGCCGCCCCGAGCCCATTCGCCGGCGAGATGGAGCGCCAGCGTCGTCTTGCCGACGCCGCCCTTCTGGTTAAGGAGCGCGACGATCATGACGGCCTCCCGGCGATCGGGGACTCGTCCACACGGCGCGAAAAAGCCGGGTCCGTTAGAAAGATTCCGTAGGAATCTAGGTTAGATAAGTTACGGGGCTCGCAAGCTGCTGATTCAGCGCGAGGAATCGACGATTTCGGTCCCCGATAGCACGAGAGTCCGGTCCCCGATGGCACGATAGCGCCGGTCCCTGATAGCACGAGACTATTCACAGCTTATCCCCAGGGCGAGTTGTCGAGCGGCGACGGCGGCGTGGGATGCCGAGCGCGTCGGGATCGGTGGGTGCGAAGGAGAGGATTTCAGGTCCGCCGAGGCATTGCTCGATGGTGAGCCGGTAGCCCGGCAGCGGCTGGCGGCGGACGATGTCGCGCAGGTCGTAGGCGAAGTGTTTGAGCGGGGAGAGGCTGCCGGACTTGGCGTGGAGGTGCGGGAAGTCGAAGCTCCAGCCGAATTCCTGCTTGCCGCCGTGCTTGCGCACCAGGCGGTAAAGCCAGCGCTCCAACCCCCCAGTGAGATCGAAGTATTTGCGGTCGATCGTCAGTACGAGCGCGTCGTCCAGAACGGCGCCGTAAAACCAGTCGGGGACGATCAACTCGAGGCCGAGCGGACGGCCGCGGTGATCGGCGCGCTCTTTCCATTCATTGATCCAGGAGAAGCGGTGCATCCGCCGCTCGGTTGGCTGGCGGATCGAGGTCGCGACTGTGGTCGATTGCAGCCGGTCGAGCGCGGCCTTCAGGCGGTCGTAGTCGCGCAGCGACACGCCACGGCCGATGAAGTTCAGAATTTCATAGGGGGTGGTCGCCATCAGGCGTGACGGCCGCAAGCCGACATCGCGCGCTTCAACGATCTGCGACGCGGCCCAGATGAGGACGTCCGCATCCCAGATCGTGGCCATGCCATGTTCCGGCACGGCTTCGACACGAATCTTCACCGAGCCCGCCTTGAAGTCGATCGGCGCCAGGCGCTTTGACTTGGCGAGCGAGAAGAACGGATAGGCCATGAGATCCTGCGCATCGCGCGGCGCAAGATCGCCGGGCAGCGCCCGGAACAGATCGAGCTGCGCGCGCTCCTCGCGATGGTGGGGGTGGGACGACATGGCCGGTCGTCTCAGCGCGGGAAGCGGGCGCCGGCCGTGGCGGGCAAGGCGGTCTGGCGTTTGGCAGGCAGCACCGTGCCGCCGCGCGGGTCGGAGGTCGAGGTAACTAGACCGCGATCCGCCCAGGCCTGCAGGTCATCGACGGAATAGACGACGCGACCGCCGAGCTTGCGATAGGTCGGACCCGTGCCGTAGGTGCGGTGCTTTTCGAGGGTGCGTTCGGACAGGCCGAGGAAGCGCGCCGCCTCCTGCGTGCGCAGGTAGCGTGGCGGTATATTGGCGGCTTTTTCGGCCATGATCGAACCTCCGTGGTCTCGCGGGAGGCCGCTGCGAACGAGCGGCGGGTTGCGAGTACGGTGGCGCGAAAACGGCGCCTCGGACGATGTCGAAGTAAGGTCGCTAAATTCGACATCCTTGTGGGGTCAGCGTTCACGCCTTGGACGGCGTAACAGCGTTCGGTAGCCGCCGCGAACGAGTTTCGTGCCGTCGCGGGCGAGTCGAATGGTGGTTTCTCGGATGGCGCTGCCGACCCAAGTGGCTGGATTATTGTCGTGTTGAGGGAAGACGTGCTCGGCGATAGCGCGATAGGTGGCGCCGGTAGCGCGGCCGTCGATGGCGCGCAGCATCTGCCGCGCGCGCTCACGCCGTTGCGGAGTAATGCGCGGGTCGGGCGGCACGTGCTTTCCCCTGACAGCCGCCCAGAAACGCGCCACAGCGGTCAGGCGGTCCGGCGTGAGCTCATCGAGAACAATGAACGCGGCGAGCGCTTCGCCGTCTGGCCTATCGGAAATGGTGATATCGAAGCGCTCGCCGCGCATGTCCAGCCGAACGAGCGCGGGGTCCTGTTCGAGGATGGTGTGGACACGCAGATCGTCAGCGGTAAGGCGGAAGCCATCGGACCGCGGCGGACCCCCTTCGAGGCAGATTGCAGCCGGATCGGTTTGTGGGGTCCAGAAGATCGGCTGGGCAAGAGCGGTGGTGTTTGGATCGGCCCCGAAAACACAACCCCCATTGCTGGGCAAATTCTTCGGCCGTCTCGAGCGGCGTTCGGCCGGAAGATATGAGTTCCTGATAGGTCTTTCTATAGTTGGGGTTTCGGCGCAGGAATTCCCAAGCAATATCGCCTGGGGTCAATTTGTCGATGTAGTCATAGGCGGTCCCCGACCGCCAGCTTTCATCTTCGGACATCCTCCAACGCCTCCGCGTAACCATGACACAACGCGAGTTGATCGCCCGTCACGATTCCAAGTTGAGTTTGGCGTGGGAAGAACGAAGTCTGATCAACGTGATGCAGGTTTTGCATCACTCAGTGCAGGCGCGGTCCGATGAGCTCGCAAAAGCCGCTTTCTGTCATCCATTTTGCGCGGGCGAGATGGGCGGTGTGGACCCTCGCGGCGCGCTCTGGTTCGGCTTTGGCACAGATTCCGARAAGCGCTTCGACGACCTCTTTCCAGTCCGCACCTTCAGCGTCCGCGTCGAGCAAGCGCAGGTACAGCTTCAAATGCGCTTGGTCATAGGCGGTTAGCGCTGCGCCGCCAGGTGGCTGGTCGAGGAAGTCTTCTTTGGTCACGGTATCCCCCGACGAGAAATATATCCATTTTGAAGGGGATTGTTAACGCTGTTTTGGATGCGCTGCCCATCGGCAGTGGCGTCGCACGAGGGCCRGGCGGTGTGCCCCCCCGTCGATACGTCAGCTTTCTTTCTTCCCGTTGACAAGCATCACTCCCACGCCTTGGTCGGAGCTCAGGAAGACGATACCGCCACGCTCGAAGGCGCGCCGAACTTCATCGCGCGTGCTCTCGTACACCTCGAGGCCACTTGCGGCTTCGAGGCGCTTCAGCGCGGTCAAAGATACCCGGGCCCTGTCAGCGAGCGTCTCCTGCGTCCAACCCAGCAACGCGCGTGCGGCCCTCGATTGTCGGGCGGTGATCATGCATGATCACCTCCCATTTGGACCTACGCGTACGCCAGAACTACGGCTATAATAGTCGTTCTTGGCGCGATCTTCTAGCTGGAAGTGCCTCTGCACGCTCTCTTCGAGCGATAAAGGCYGCAACTGATTCGGTCGCCGCAAAAACCAAGGGCCCCAGCTTCCGGCTGGGGCCCTTGAGCAGATCTCAGTCCCCACGCCGCCCGTTGGGGCGGGACCAGATCAGGGAGAAGCTTTCCTCTTCATCGTCGAAGAGGTTGGCGTAGATCGGAGCGTTGAAGCTTGGATCATCGAGCTTGAGGCCCAGATAGTCGCGGCCCTCGTTGGAGCGCTTGGACCAGGCGGCGCCGATCTCGGCGCGGCCGACCAGGACCCGGTGGCTGGGGGCGTTCTCGCCGGTGGCGCGCTGGTCGGGGACGATGCGCACGTTCTTGGCCTGGACGCTGAGGGTGACGATTTCGCCGGTGAACTCGTTCGAGCCGGTCTTCTTGAAGGTGCCGATGGTCGCCATTGTAAATCTCCGTTTTCCGTTCCCGAGCCCGCACCATTGCGGCCTCGATGGCGATCGGCGGGCCGGAGGCGATCGACGGCGCACCCCGAAGGGGCCTGACAGCCAAGGAGGGCTTTCTTGTCTCGCGAGGAATGGCGGCGCAGCCGGCAGGGGATGAAAGTTTGATGCGGCTGTTGCGTCATAGGCGATCGAGGCGTCAGCCGGCGTTCGGCCAGATCAGGCCATTGAAGAGGCCGTTTGGAGCGGTTGAGGCACGGTCAGAGAACGGAGAAAATGGCGGCCGTCCCGCACCAGCAAACCGGCGTCGGAGCAATACTCACAGGCTTCGTTTCCTCCCCGCAGGGCATCGGTGCTGCATCCTGACCCGCAACCGCCGATTAGGAGATCGCCACGCCGGATGTTCGGTGGTGCAGCCGAGAGGTGCCCCGCCACGGCAACCGCTCCACCGAGGGCCGCTTCTCCGGGCCCGAGCTGATCCGCGCTCCATGCATCAATCGCAACGGCCTGAGACGGCATGGGCGGTCGCCCCCCATCGCTGGTCGCCCTCGCGATGGCGATGCCGACGATCAGACGCGCGCGAGGTCCCGGCCGGACGGGGCTGGGGCCGCCGCCATTCCAGCGACCCGCACGAAAGCGGTGATACTAACCGCGATCGCACCAATGATGGAGAAGGTGATCTGCCATCCCTCGGACGGCATAAGGTGCTTCACAATGCCATGCGTGGCGTGGAAGCCAGCAACGGCCGCCGGCGCGACGAAGGCGATGGCCACGATCAGCTTCAGCCACATCGGGCGGACGAAGGTGATCAGCAGGTGACCGGTCGCTAGCGTGAGGGCGGCGGCGACCGCCCCGACGAGGACCGCGCCAGGGATGCCGGCGCCGGTGCCGTGCGCCCAGGCGCCCGCGGTCACGCCGACGAACGCCGGCAGCGCGAAGACGGCCAGCGTGAACAGCAGCCAGCAAAGCAGGCCAATGGCTGCGAGGGATGCAAGTATTCCGAGGATGATCATGGTGGTGGCCTCCGTGAGAAAAAGTCTGACGGTCGCGCCTCCACCACCACCACGGCGCGCTCGAACTATAGCTGAAAATCGACTGCGCCGGGAGCGGAAATCGCGTGAGACTTCCGCGCGACGACGCCGGTTCGCCCCGGTTATGGGGCGAAGGGATCGATCTCATGGACGATCGCGGCCATGTCGCCGTCGTACTCGCTGGCGGGCGTGACCGACAGCGTGCCATCGCCGGCCTGGAAAATGATGATGGTGGCCATCAGCGTGGTGGCGAGGCTGAAGGCGAAGGCGTTGGCGTCGTTGAGGGACATCGATCCGGCTCCTGTTTCGAGCGGAGGACCATCCCCCGCTGACAGGCGCCCGAAGTGTCGGACTGAACGCTGCAATCACCGCGCAGGCGCAGCCGAAGCGGCGGCATGCTCGCATAGCCGACCCTTTACGGGTTGATGGCGTCAGGCGATCAGTCGGACCAAGGATCAGCGCAGAAAAGCGGGGGTGGTGCTCGGCGACGAGAGCCGGTCGTGTTCCCGGTCAGCCAAGGTGAGTCGAACGGAGCCCGGGTGGCGCGTTGGCGATGAAATCCCGGTAGGCGTAGTTGATGAGGTCACGGACCAACTCGAGCAGCCCGCCGACCGGCAAACCGTCGAACGGATCGCCATGGGCCATGCCGTTGCGGCGTTGGTTGAGGCTTGGCTTGGACGCGCCGGTGACGAAGCCGATCGCGGTGCCGCCGGTGCGGACGATCATCGGGATGTGCGTGTCGTCGAGGCCGTCGACATCGACCAAGTGCTTCAGCAGCGTGGCGAACGAGCGCTTCTTTTTCGGAATCTGGCCGCCGTACCTGTCCATCAACGTCAGCTCCAGGGCGATGAGCGCCGCGAGCTCGCCGGCCTTCAGCACATCGAGATCGATCCAGCCGAGAAGATAGAGCGCCTGCGCGCGTCTGAATTTGAACTGGACGATGTCGGGTATGCGGGCGTCGATGCCGAGGCCGATGATGAACCGTCGCCATTCATCGGGTTGGTTGAATTGGATCATCCCTCCGGGGAGCCCGGGCGATGGCCATGCGATGATCAGCGGCGCATCGCGCGCGGCAAGTTGAATGTGGTCAAGATCCGGATACGCCTCCTGTCGGTGAGACTTCATCTTTGGGCCGACCTTTCCAGATTGCGATCAGTTGTTTGAAGTCGTGTCGCAATAACCCGCCGCCGAATTTTCAGGCCGAGATCCCGAGGTAGTCTTTCGTGTGGAGCGCGGAAGCGATCAAGCTCCAAGGATAGCGTTGTAGAGCTTCGCGAACTGCTCATCCCGTTGCCGCAGCGCCTCGATGTCGAGGGTTTCGGCGGCTCTACGGGACTGCTCGATTTTGCCGCCCCGGCGACGTAGTGTTTCAGGATCGAGGTTGAGCCAGGTTTCGATCGATGGGTTGGGGATCGCGGCGATCCACTCTTCGAACTCCAGCCCCTTACCAAGCATTGTGGCCGTGCCGGTTGGGTCGTTGTCGCCGTCGACTACTATCAACACCTTCGATTCCGAGTGGAAGGTGTTCCACATTGCATTGGCGACCCGCGGAATGGTGACTTTCCCCATGGCGGTCAGGATTTTGATTGAGCGTCCCGAGCCGGCGGTGGCAAGGATGCGTTCGGCGAGCGTAGCAATGACCACACGATCGGAATCGCCCTCGCAAACGATCAACAGGTCCGCTGCGGCGGGTTGTGCGGGCTGGGTCGCTATGACGTCACCAGTGGCGTGGTCGTAGCGCAAAAGGTCGATTTCGACCGTGCTGGTCTTTTCGGCTGTGACGAGTTTTCCTTCCATCGGGAAGTAGATTGCACCTTCCTCGGCTGCCTTGCGAAGCTTGAGCTTCAGCACGTTCTTGAAGCCGCTACCGCGGACGATCGCCGCGTCCATGTCTCGTTGGTCGAGCAGGACGATGTTGAGCGCCTTGCCGAGAATGAGCGCATCGACCGCATCTTCGGCATAGCCAGACATCGAGATAAAGATTCCTATGGTGCCGGCAAGCTTGCCGTCGACCTTGCCCTTGAACTGATACAGCGTCGATGCGGGCAGCGGGTCCGCATGCCATTTGGCTTCGAGGAGGTAGATTCGCCCGTCGAGATATAACGAACCGTCGATCTGCTCGCCCGCAGGCTTGAATCCGGTGCGGGGCTCTAGATCGTCGTGAACAAAGAGCTTGTTCAACAGTCGTTCGAAATCATAGCCTCGGCGCCGCTTCGCATTTCCGTCAGCGTCGGCCGACAGGCCGGTAAGTTTTTCGTATTCGTTCCGGATTTCTTGCAAGCTGCTCATCTGACCACTTCGCGCATTGTGTGTTTTGCAATGGCGTGGCCATCGGCGCGATTCTATAGCTTTCCGGCCTCCGAGTGAACAGTGGCGGCGGCGCTTACGCGCCACCGAATTTCCAGACGGGAATGCCGAGCTTCTTGGCCTTGTCGGCGAGGTTGTCGTTGATGCCGGTGCCGGGGAAGTGCATCACGCCCTTGGGCAGAACTTCCAGCATCTCGTCGTTGCGCTTGAACGGCGCTGCGCGGCCGTGCTTCGTCCAGTCCGGTGCGAAACCGATCTGCGGAACGTTCCGGTTCGTCGCCCAAAGCGATGCGATCTTCTCGGCGCCCTTCGGCGACTTGCCGTGCATCAGCACCATGTCCGGGTGCTTTTCGAGCACCTGATCGAGCTTGGCCCAGATCAGCCGGTGATCGTTGAAGTCGAGGCCGCCGGTGACGAGGATCTTCGGACCAGGCGGAAGAAGGATCGTCTGCTCGGCGCGCCGCTTCGCTGCCAGGAAGTCGCGGCTGTCGATCATCGCCGACGTAAGATTGCGGTGGTTGACCCTTGACCCGCTGCGCGGAAGCCAGGTTTTGCCGACGTGGCGTTCGTAATGTTCGGCCGCCTGGTCGCGCATCAGTTCGAAGGCGTTCTGGCGTTCGATCAGAGTTTGGCCTTCGGCGATGTGGCGCTCGAGTTCGACGGCCTTTACCTCGCTGCCGTCCTGTTCACGTTGCCCGCGGCGTTGCGCCTGCTCGTTGTCGTCGAGTTCGCGCGCGATCCGGTCGGTGGCGCGGTGAAAGACGTTGACCGTCGACCAGAGGAGATCGTCGAGGTCGGGTTCGAGGCGAGTGTCCTCCAGCGTTCCGATCAGGGCGTCGAAGATGTCGGCGATGGCGCCTGCAACCGCATTGCCGTCTGGGAGGAGTCGCTGGTCGGGTTCATCCTCGAAGGGACGGTAGCCGTGGAGCTGAAGCTCGGTGAGGACATGGTCGGTCGGTGATGAGGCGTGAGGCGGTTCGAAGTCGTCGTGCTCGCTCATGGGATGCTCCGTCGGTGGACCGCGACCGTCGCGGCCTTCATGGCGACGAAAGCCGGCGGGCGGGCCGGCCCTGCACCCGGAGCAAGGCGCAGGGCCGGAGCGTCAGCGGAGGATGGCGGAGGCCGGCGATTTTGTCTCGCGATGGAAAGGCGCGGCACGCGCCGCCGGAAAATCGTCGGCCGCAGCCATTGTTGGGCAGGCCCGTTTGCTGGCCGATCGCCCTCTCGAAGGCCGAGGCGCGGTCCCCCTCCGACGGTTGGTGCATCTGCGAGCACGACGACGCACCGCCATTGTCGGTCTCCCGTGCCGGGCTATCCCGCCAGCGCCATGAACCTTGCGACATCCTGGGGTGCAATCTGCATCCGCGACTGCTGCCGGAGATGCTCGATGCCGAGGGTGCGGAGATCCTCGTTGAAGTCGCCGAGCGCCGGCGAGATGACAATCGCCTCGATCCCGACGGCGTTGGCCCGTTCGATCAAGCTGTCACGCGCACCGTCACCGGCCGGATCATTGTCGCGCACGATGTAGAGCCGTCGCAGCGTATCGGGGAACAGGATGGCGGCGAGATGTGCTGCCGAGAGCGCCGCCAGCATCGGCATGTCGGGAAGCACCTGTCGGAGCGACAGGACGGTCTCGATGCCTTCGCCGGCCGCCATGACCTCGCCGCCGATGCCGAAGCGCACCGCGTTGCCGAGCAGGTCGCCCATTGCTCGCCTCGGCGTGTCGATCGGCGCCTTGTTACGCGATCGGGGATCGAGCCAGGTTCGGTGCGCGCCCGTGATCTTGTCGTGGAGATCGGTGACAGCGGCGATCATCGCCGGCCAGGTCTCGGTCGGCGCGTGCTCGTCGGGCCGATAATAGCAGCGTGGATGGAAGCGAAGGTTTCCGGTTCCGCGTAAATCCGTAATGCCGCGTTCCCGTAAATACGCTTGCACGATTGTGCCCGCTATCGGCTGCGACATCCCGATGAGACGCCGCGCCGCTTCCGGCGAGCCGCTCGGCGCGGGGCTCCGAGGCTCGTGCGATCGTGGCTCCAGTTCCGGCGGCGGCATGCTGAGAAAGGTCCGTGCCTCGTCGGCCACGTCCTTGAAGTCGGTCAGGCCGCAGCTTTCCCGGATGACGTCAAGGAGATCGCCATGCTCGCCGGTGGCGGCGTCGGTCCATTTGCCTGCGACGCCCTTCGATGAATCCTTCAGCCGGACATACATCGAGCGGCCCGGCGTGTTGCGCACGTCGCCGACCAACCAGTATCGGCCCTCGCGACGTCCGCTGGAGAGATAGTGCCGGCACACCGCCTCGGCCTGTCGGCCGAGACTGTGCGCAAGGTCGGAAGCGTCCTGCCTGGCCATCACGCAGCCTTCCGCCCGGAGATGCGCGCAACGGGGAAGGTGTCCAGTAGCTTGGCGAGGATGGCGGGCCCTGATGCATCAACGGGCACGAAGAAGCGCAGCTTCCATGAGATGATCTCGCTGAAGAGGCCATAGGCGCGCAGCCGATCACGCATCGCGTCGGTGAAGCCCGATAGTTCGATGCGGTTGATCCCCATCACACGGGCGCGGCGCAACTGCATGCCCTCACTGACATCGAGGGTGGTCGTGCCGTCGATCAGCGCCGTGAAGGCGGCTTCTGGCCTCAGGGTGCTGGCGCCCATGGCGCCGGCGTTTGCGGCCCAGGCGGGCGAGACGCGGCGACCGATGATGCGCTCGCCGGCGTCGGTCTGGAGCCGATAGACTCGCGTTGACTCGTTGGGCAACCGCTTCCAGATCGGCAGTAGCAGACCGGCGACGATGTGGATGATGCTGTCGGAGAACTCCGGCGCCTCGGCCAGCTCGGCTCCCCAGGCGGCTGCGAAGGTGGGACGGTCGACTTCCTCCCAATGGCTCTCGTCCAACATGCGCAGCGGCGCGTAGTGCTGCTCCATCGGCCGGATCAGGCAGACGCGCCGTTCGATCTCACCATCGTCGAGCATCATCGATGGCGCTGGGATCTGCACAGCGGCCCGGCCGGATCGGCCGTTGACGAGGAGCTGCGCGCGGGGATCGGCGAGATGGTCGATCGCCATGTCGAGCGTGGTAGGGCGATTGCGCTCGCGCCGCGCGATGGTTAGCAGCCGCGTCTCGGCGCCGGTGCCCGGATGCGTGTGGATCACCTGGCTGTCCGTGACGATAAAGCTCTCGGCCTGCAGCGTCTCCAATCCGAGATCATAAACGCCGCTGCGGATCGCGCCCTCGATCTTAGTGGTGAGGAGCTGCTCGAACGCCGTGAAGAGCACGCCCTGCAGATCGATGGTCAACGCCAGGAGCCGGTTCAGGAAGGTGGTGATCGGCGGCAGCTCGTCCTTGATACCGTTGTCGTCCATCAGCTTCAGGCCGGTGGCGGACTCGAAGCGGTTGAGCGAGCAGCCGTCGATCTTGCCGCGCACCAGAAGGAGATAGAGCTGGCGGAGCGCATCGCGCGCATAGTGCGATTCCAGATTGTCCTCGGGTCGGAACAGGCCCTGTCCACCGGTCTGGCGCTGGCCACGTGTGATCGCGCCGAGCGTGTCGAGCCGGCGCGCGATGGTCGAGAGGAAGCGCTTCTCGGCCTTCACGTCGGTGGCGATCGGCCGGAAGAGTGGAGGCTGCGCCTGGTTCGTTCGGTTGGTGCGGCCAAGGCCCTGGATGGCGGCGTCGGCCTTCCAACCCGGTTCGAGCAGATAATGGACGCGCAGGCGCTGGTTCCGCGCCGCGAGATCGGCGTGATAGCTGCGCCCGGTGCCGCCAGCGTCAGAGAAGACGAGTACGCGCCTCTGGTCGTCCATGAATGCGGCTGTTTCCGCGAGATTGGCGGAAGCAGCTCGGTTCTCGACGGCAAGGCGTTCGCCCTTGCGTACCACGCGGCGCGAGCGGCCCGTCACCTCGGCCACTGTGTCGGTGCCGAAACGCTGGACGATCTGGTCGAGCGCGCCGGGCACGGGCGTCAGCGACGCCAGCCGTTCGATCAGCTCGTCTCGCCGTGCGGCGGCTTCGCGGCTCTCGACGGGCCGGCCGTCCCGGTAGACCGGACGCGACGACAGATTGCCCTCGCTGTCGGTGAACGGCTCGTAAAGCTGCACCGGGAAAGAATGCGCGAGGTAGTCCAGGACATACTCCCTGGGTGTGATGTCCACGCGGACGTCGTTCCATTCCTCAGTCGGGATCTCGGCGAGACGCCGTTCCATCAGCGCTTCGCCSGTCGAGACGATCTGGATCACAGCCGAATGGCCATCGGCCAGGTCCTGCTCGATCGAGCGGATCAGCGTCGGGGTTTTCATGCTGGTCAGCAGATGGCCGAAGAAGCGCTGCTTCGCGGACTCGAAGGCCGAGCGTGCTGCCGACTTCGCCTGCCGGTTCAGCGTGCCGCTGTCGCCGGTGATGTTGGCGGCTTGCATCGCCGCGTCGAGATGATTGTGGATGATGGCGAAGGCGCCAGCATAGGCATCGTAGATGCGTGTCTGCTCGGGCGTGAGCTGGTGTTCGAGCAGCTCATATTCGACGCCGTCATAGGAGAGCGACCGAGCGGTATAAAGGCCAAGCGAGCGCAGATCGCGCGCCAGCACCTCCATGGCCGCGACGCCGCCATTCTCGACCGCCTCGACGAATTCGGCCCGGTTGGCGAAGGGGAAATCCGCGCCGCCCCAGAGGCCGAGCCGCTGGGCATAGGCGAGATTGTGGACGGTGGTCGCACCGGTTGCCGACACGTACACGACGCGCGCGTTCGGCAGCGCGTGCTGGAGGCGCAAGCCCGCACGGCCCTGCTGCGATGGGGCCACATCGCCCCGTTCTCCCTTGCCGCCACCGGCGTTCTGCATGGCGTGGCTTTCGTCGAAAATGATCACTCCGTCGAAATCGGAGCCCAACCATTCGACGATCTGCTTGACCCGCGAAAGCTTCTCACCGCGGTCGTCGGACCGTAGCGTGGCATAGGTGGTGAAAAGGATGCCTTCCGCGAGACGGATCGCGGTGCCTTGGGGGAAGCGCGACAGGGGCGTGACCAGCAGCCGCTCCATGCCGAGAGCGGACCAGTCGCGCTGGGCGTCCTCCAGCAGCTTGTCCGACTTGGAGATCCAGACCGCCTTGCGCCGGCCCTGGAGCCAGTTGTCGAGGATGATCCCGGCCGACTGGCGGCCTTTGCCGGCGCCGGTGCCATCGCCGAGCATGAAGCCCTTGCGGAAGCGGACGGCATTTTTCGCCTCGTCCGGCGCGGCCAAGACGAGGTCGCAGGTCTCGTCCACGGTCCAGGCGCCGGCGAGATAGTCGCCATGGGCCTCGCCGGCATAGATCACCGTCTCAAGCTGGGCGTCGGACAGCACGCCGTCGCTGACGATGTGGGTGGGGAGCAGCGGCCGGTAGCTCGGCTTCGGCGGCGCGACCGACGCCATCGCGGCCGATTGCACCAGCTTCGTGGGATGCGGCTGAGCGTCGGGGATGCGGATCGACTGGAGCGCATAGGTCTCATAGATCGAATCCGACAGGCGACCGCCTTCCGGCGGCGTCCAGTCGATCGTCTCATAGTCGAGGGGCACGCCTTCGGGCTGGGCCATGCGGCGCGCAGGGGCTGCGGACGCGGCCCGGGCGAGAAAGCCACGCACGGTGCGCGGCGCGCCAGGCGCATCGGCGATCGTCTTAGGGACCGATACCGGCAACCGGGCCGGAATCTGCTTGTCGATCCATGCGAGCAACGTCGCGACATCGGGTGCGAGGCCGGGAGAGTCCGGAAAGCGGATGGCGTCCTCGGCCGGCGCCTTGTCGATGACGGTCAGGCGCGTCTCGATGGTTGTGCCATGCTTGGCATAGACCGAGCCCGCGACGGCGGCCGTGAAAACGACCCGTCCGCGCTCCTGCAGGCGGATAAAGGCGTCGCGCCACGCACGGGCGTCGGGTGAGAAGTTTGCGCCAGTGATCGCGACCAGGCGGCCGCCATCGGCAAGGCGTGCCAGGGCCGAGGCGACGTGGCGATAGGCAGCGTCGGCCATCCGTCCGGTGACGTTGGCCATCACCGAGAACGGCGGGTTCATGATGATGACGCTGGGAACGGCCGTCCGATCGAGGTGATCGTTGATCTGGGCGGCGTCGAAGCGCGTAACAGGGCTGGCCGGAAAGAGTGACGTGAGGAGATCGGCGCGCGTGTCGGCAATCTCGTTGAGCATGAGCGCGGAACCGGCGATCTCGGCGAGGATCGCAAGCAGACCGGTGCCGGCCGAAGGCTCCAGCACGCGGTCGGTCGAAGTCAGCGATGCCGCGGTCAGGGCGGCAAGACTGAGCGGGACCGGCGTCGAGAATTGCTGGAAAGCCTGCGCTTCCTCGGAGCGACGCGTGTGCGTCGGCAGAAGGTTGGCGACTTTGGTCAGCGCGGAAAGACGTGAAGCCGGCAAAGCGGCTTTGCGGAAAAGCGCCTTTCCGTATTTCCGCAGGAACAGGACCATCGCGACTTCGCAGGCGTCATAGGCCGTTTTCCAGTCCCAGGTGCCGGCAGCGTCGGACGCGCCGAAAGCCACCGCCATGGCGGCGCGCAGGGTGGCTGCGTCAACCGGACGGCCTTGCTCGAGATGGGGGACGAGGTGCTCGGCGGCGAGCAGGACAGCGGCCGATACTGCTTCGGGCGCGAGCCGAAGCGGGGCCGCGGGCTCGACGGCGGGGATCAGGGAGTGGAGCATGGAGGAAACCTCGGAGAGCAGGACACGGTCGAGCCCGCCCGGCGCTCTCTCTCGACCGGACGGGCTCAAACCCGTCCTGGCCGTCCTCTTGCTCTCGAACTCCCCGAGTTGGGCACCGCCCGCCGCGGGCATAAAAAACGTATGGCTCGCCCCGCCTGCAAGGGATTTCTTTCCGGCTCTTCAGTCTGCGCCAACGTATCCGGTCTCGAGGTCGTGCCTCGGCCAAGATGGAGCTTTCGCGCGTACCGATCCTCATAAAGCCGTCGGCGTCTAACGCCATTTTTTTGATCAGGATCACGGCACGCCGTTCGACTGTCAGGCCATCTTTCCAATCCACTCACAGACAACGCTGGCCTGAAGGACGCTCCCCTAAGGCCGAACTCTGATCATCCAGCCGATGGCATCGCCTCCACCTGGAAGGGGCGCCCGCTTCTCAACACGGCCCAGATGATCCTGGCCATCTTCGCCGCGAGCGCGACCACGGCGGTGTTGATATGCGTTCGCGCGAGCAATCCCCGCAGCCATTCGCCGAGCAACGTCCGCCCCTTCGCCAGGGACGGCAATGCCGCTCGCGCGCCGTGGATCAGCATCCTGCGAAGGTAGCCGTTGCCGCGCTTGCTGATCCCGAGAAGCTTAGGTCTGCCGCCGGTCGTCATCTGGCGAGGTACCAGGCCGAGCCAGGCGGCAAGATCCCGGCCCCGGCCAAACGTCTCCGCCCTTCCCACCGAGGCGACGAAGGCGGTCGCATTCAACGGGCCGACCCCCGGGATCGTCGCCAGGAGCTTCGTTGCGGCATCCTCGCGTGCGATCGCAACGAACTCGGCATCGAAGGCGCCGATCCGCTCGTCAAGGGCGCGCCACTGGGCCCGCATGTCCTCGACGAGCTGTCTGATCCGACGGCTGATCGCCACCTCGCCAGCAAGGAGTTGATCCAGTCGAAGTTCGAGCTTGCGCCGTCCCTTCGCCATCACGATCCCGCGCTCCAGAAGGATCGCTCGCAACTGATTGATTAGCGTCGTGCGCTCGCCAACCAGCCGATCCCGCGCCCGATGCAGGCTCTGCATGTCGAGTTGCTCGTCGCTCTTGAGATCGACGAAGCGCATCGTCGGGCGGGTTGCCGCTTCCGCGATCGCCTCGGCGTCACGGTCGTCATTCTTCTGAGCCTTCACGTACGGGCGAACATACTCTGGCGACATCAGCCGCACATCGTGACCCTGCTCGCGAAGCAGGCGGCCAAGATGATGGGCGCCGCAGCATGCTTCCATCGCCATGACGCAGCTCGGCATTCCTGACGCCAGCTTCAGGATACTGTCGCGTCGCATCCGCCGACGCAGCAGCACCTGCCCCGCGCTGTCGAAACCGACCACGCTGCAAACGTCTTTGCCAAGATCGATTCCCAGAACCCTGATCTCATTCATCGGCTCACCTCCGTGCCATGTGCGGCCGACGCAATCTTGCGCCGAGGGTAAGGGGCGAGCCATTCCATAAAGCCCGGCTTTCGCCGGGCCTCCTTTGGGATCTGCCGCGGTCAGTGAGGCCGCTTCATTTCTTGCGCTATGGCCTCGACGACCAGCTCGAACTGCTCGGGATCGCGAACCGCGTCCTTGAGGCGGTCCGTCCATTCGGGATGAGCGTGAGTCCAGTCCATCATCATACGCGGATCGACGCCCCGATATTTGATGAGAAAGTTGCTGATCTTCGCCGGGATGAAGCTCGCGACCGATGCGGCATTGGTCGGCTTTGCGCGCGCCAAGATGATGAAGGCACGCGAGAAGCTCTGGAGATCGTCTTCGTCGGCGAGCTTCGTCATCAGGTCGAGGACCGCTCCGGAAGAATGCGTGTAGGCGGCCGAGCCGTGCTCCGCGATCGCCTGGGCGATGCGGGTCTGGGTTTCTGGTGTCACTGTTTTTACCTCGTCGTGGAGGCCTTCGAGCGCTTCGGCTTTCTTTCGACGCTCATCGGCCAGGTTGCGGATATCATCGGCGTCTTTTTCGGTCGGGACCCACACCTTCACCTCCTGCCATCCAGCAGCGACGCGGATTTCGCGTTGCTTCTGGACGCGGGAGAGCGGCTTCTTGTCGGTCATGGGCGATCCTCGCAATCTAGGACATCATAGGGTGGTATGTCGTATGGTGGTACGAAAGAAGGTGGTACGGTAAGCCGGATTTGTCAAGGGCCCGATCGCGAGAAGAGTGGACGGGCGGCCGAAACCGCCCCGCGAACGTCACTCCGCGGCGACCAAGGCGACCGGGTCCTCTTCTGCATCGGCCGCCTCCGCGTCCTCCTCGTCGGAGGAGAGGAATTGCGGCAGCTCGATTGCCGCGTCGACCTCGCTCGTAGAGAGGTGAACAGCGCTCGGCTCGTCGGCGACCAAGCGCATGGGCTCAGGCAGCCAGCCGGTGTCGGCCAAAAGGCGCTCGGCCTCCTTGGCCATGTCGCCTTTCTTCAGGTGGTCGATGAGCTGGGCGGCCTGCTCGCCGGCGCCTTCGCGAACCGCTTCGAGAATGCGGATCTTGGTGACGCGGCCGAGGTAGTTGCCGGAGGTTGGCCGCCAGCCGGCCTCGGCCATGTCGAGGCTCACCGCCCGCGCAAGCCTGTCGGCCTGGCCGACGCGGCGATCGAGGCTATGCTGCGACAGGCCGGCGCCGCCGTACCGATCGACCTTCTCGACCAGCGCGTTGACGCCATAGCTGACGCAGTGCGCAAGCAGCGCCATCCTGCTGGCGTCGTCGAGGTCCGCGATCCAGTCCCACAGCGAGTCGTCGTCGATCGGCACGTCGAGCTTCCAAGCCTCATGGCGCTCGGCAACCGACTTCGCGGACCGGCTGTCCTTGAGGTCGTCCGGCTGGGCGGGAAAGAAAACGTGGCGGACCGACACTTCCAGGCAGCCGCCGCTCGCGGACGTTCGAAGGAAGGTGTCGGTCACGAGCTTGTGGAGTAGCGCCGTCATGGCCACGTGCGGATTGCCGGCGACTGCGTCACGGAGCGCGAGGGTTCGATAAGCGGTGAGTTCGGTCACCAGACGCTCGGGGAGCGGCTTGATGACATCGTCATCGTCGTCCTCCTGCTCAACGGGCGCACCGCCGATGGTGATGACCGCGCGTTGGACTGTGGTCTCGGTGGCTCCGGTCTCCGTGCCGGGTTCGACGGGCTCTCCTACGGGCTCCGCGGGCGCTTCGTCGTCGGGGCGGACATAACCTCGGTCGATATCGAGCGTACCGTTGGTGTCTATGCTGACGAAGACGCCGGCGCGCACGACCTCGGTTGCGTCGTAGAGGGTGGGGCGGTTGTCGAAGGTCGCAAGGGACGTCTCGATCTCGCCAAGGCGCTGGTCGACATCGTCGGGCAACTCGACGGCCCCTTCAAACTCGGCTTCGAGCTTGTCGTATTCCGCCTTCAGGGCCTCGATCGCCACCTGTTCGTCGACAGTGAGATCGGTGGGGAGGCCGACCAGCTCACGCAGGCCGTTCGCGGCGCCATAGGGAAAGCTGACGGCGACCGCGACCCACTTCCAGCCCTCGCGCGCGATCTCCTCGGCTGCGACCTTGAGCTTCTCGGTGACAAGCTGATCGAGAAGCGCGACATCCTGCAGCCAGCCGCCGTCATCGTCCTCGAACAAATCCCGCATGATCGCGCCGCCGGCGGCCTCGTAAGCATCGAGGCCGACGAACACGGCCCGCTTGTCGGAAGCGCGCGCGGTTTGCTCGGTCAGCATGCRCCGGATCTGGTATGGCTCCTTTGACCAAGCGTTCTTGATGGCGTCCCAGACCTGCTCCTGTCGGGCGTGATCGCTGGAGACCGCGAAAGCCATAAGCTGTTCAAGCGTCATGTCGTCGGCCTCGTAGACCTCCAACAGCGCCGGCGAGACAGTGAGGAGCCGGAGACGCTGCTTGACCACCTGCACCTGAACCAGGAAGGCCGAAGCGATCTCTTCCTCCGACATGCCCTTCGACAGCATCGCGGCGAATGCGCGGAACTGTTCGAGCGGTGTCAGCGGCAGCCTGTCGATATTTTCGGCGAGGGAGACCTCTTCTGCCAGGATCGGACTCTTGGCGTCGCCAACAACGCATGGGACCGGCGCGGTCTTGGCGAGGCGCTTCTGTTTCACCAGGAGTTCGAGAGCGCGGTAGCGTCGGCCCCCGGCGGGAACGTCGAACATGCCGGTCTCGGCGCCGTCGGCGTCGAGAACGGGGCGCACGTGAATACTCTGGATCAGCCCACGACGGGCGATCGAGGCCGCCAGGTCCTCGATCGAGATGCCGTCTTTTCTGGTCCGGACGTTGGTTTGGGAGAGAATGAGCTTGTTGAAGGGAATGTCGCGCGAGGACGACAGGGTGATCTTCTGAACGGCAGTAGCCATCGGGATGTACTCCGCGACGGGCGGCCGGGAGACTCTCTCTCGACCTCCAACCCGTCACGAAAATCCCGTCACTCCTCTCCCTCTATCGCGCGGCGACGCCTGTTCGGGTGCGCTTCGGCTCGGCGTCGGGTTCGGCCGGCTGGGTTTCCGTCTTCCCTTCGTCGGGCTTCACTTCAAGACGCAGTCCGACCGAGGACAGCACCTTCAGGATCGTGGTGAACTCGGGATTTCCCTTGGAATCGAGCGATCGGTAGAGGCTCTCGCGAGCGAGGCCGGTTTCGCGGGCGACCTGGCTCATGCCGCGGTCGCGTGCGAATTGACCGAGCGTCTCCTTGATCGCGCTCGTATCCGCGCGCGCGAGCGCATCATTGAGCGCCTTGACGACATCGTCGAGTGAGGGCCCATCGGGATGCGAGGTTGGGTCGGCCTCGGCCGCGATGTCCTCTGGCGCTTCAGCCGGGGGTGCTCCCTCCGCTTCAGCCGTAGGTGCCTCCTCCATCGAGGACAGAAAGGTGGGCTGACTGCTGGTTTCGACCAGCCGCCACTCATCGGGGGTCGCGCGCTCCTTCACATCCTTGCGCAGCTCGTCGCTGCACTGTGCGATGAAGTTTCTCCACGCATCCACGGACTTGATATTCACGACATCCTTGTCGGGAACGTTGAAGAGGACGGCGATCTTTCCGGCGAGTGCGAGGCGAAGGACGTTGAGGACGGTGCCCGGGCTCTTGCCATCCCAGATCATCAGGCCAAAATCGGCTTCGCGCGCCATCTCGCGATCCTTGGCCGCGTAGAACTGGAAGCCTTTGGCGCTCTTGGGCGCATCGACCTGTTGGATGACCCAGGGGCCGAGATTGTTGCGTGGCGCGCTGCCCGAGCAGAACACTGTGACCTTGTCATAGTGCTTGTCGAGGAAGTGCTTCTGGACCGCTTTGTCGGCGCCGTTGGCGTCTCCGACGATGACGCGGTGGCCGCTCGCGACGACGTTGTCGAGCCGCTTCTTAACCTCGGGGGGAAGCCGGGATACGTGTCGCGAGCCGCCTATGAAGATCGTGTTCAATGGTTGCTCCGTGTTTTGGTGATGGTGAGGGCACGGACCGATGCGGCCTTGCCTGGGCCGAGCAGCTCATCCGTGATGGCGTTCATCGTGGTTCCCGACCGAAAGAGATCGTCGAAGAGTAGGATACTGCGCCCCTGGGTCTGCGTCGCGTCGACCTGATAGAGGCCCTCGACCTGCTTCTTTCGCTCCTCGGGATCAGTCACATTCTTCAGCTGGGACGTGGAGCGTGTCGTGGTGATGCAGGTCAGCACGGGAACGCCGAGCGCGGCACCGATGCCCTCGGCGAGGACAATGACCGGCTGCAAAGCGCGCTGATGCGACGGGGGGACCGGAACGATGCAGTCGAATTTGTCGCGGTTGGCGGAAAGGAAATCGGCGACCGTCTCAATGATCGGTCCTGCCGCATCTTTGTCCGCGCGGTTCTTCAGGAGATAGAGAAGCTGGGCGATCTCTGGCCGCACAGTATCGAACTGCATATGTCCGAATTCATTTGGCCCGGTCGGAGTGCTGCTGGTGGTATGAAGATCCAGCGCAATTCCCGAGTGCCAGCGGCCCTCGATTTTGATCGGATTGATTTTGACTATAGCCATCCGCGCTCCCGAACCTCCCCCCGTTGTAACCTATGGGCTACAGATGGGCAAGGTCCGGTCGCGATTCAAGCCCGTGGAAAGTCAGGCTGCTCGGGAAAACGCGGCTGAGGCCTGGTCCTCCGGGGGGAGGAAGCTCAGCAGATAATCGGCCGCCTTGCTGGCCTGGCTGGCGGCGCGCACGATGGCGCGGTTGTCCTCGCGCAGGACCTCAAGCCAGGAGCCGACATAATCGGCATGCCTGACGGTCGGCACGATGCCGATCGAGGCGCAGCAGAAGGCTGCGTTGATCTCGGCGACCAACTCCTCGAAGGCGTACTTCTTGGTGCCGAACGAGCCCGAGAGATCACGCCCGACGCGAGATGCGTGGCCGGTAGCATGGCCGAGTTCGTGAAGCGCCGTGCGGTGCCAGTTAATGGGCTCGAAATAGGCCTGCGGCGGGGGGACCTGCACGAAGTCGGGACCGGGCGCATAGAATGCGCGATTGCCACCAATCCGGAAGTCGATCCCGGTCGCTTTGATAAGCGCTTCCACACGAGGCTCGATGAGGTCGGGCGTCGGCGCCGCCGCCTGTGTCGTGAGTTCGTCGGGAAGCCCGTCGCATTGGGCTGTATTGAAGACGGTGAAGCGCTTCAGGAACGGGATCGCCTGGGCATCCTCGCCGGTTTCGCGGGCGCGCCGCTTCTCGTCGTCCGGCACGAAACGGTCGGCGTAGACAACCGTCGTGCCGCGTTCGCCCTTTCGGACGTTGGCGCCAAGCGATAGCGCCTGGCGGAAGGTGAGCCAGGTCTGGCTCGGATAGCCGTGCTCGATGACCGCGCCCCAAAGGATCAGGACGTTGATCCCGGAATAGGCCCTTCCGGTCGAGGCGTTTCGCGGCAGGGCGAGCGGCGCTTTGGCGGCCGCTGTGCCCCAGGGCTGAACCCACGGAAGCCGGCCGGCTTCGAGTTCGCCGATGATCTTGGTCGTGATGTCGTCGTAGAGGCTCGCCCGATCTGGGGCTGTCTGGCGCTGATGCTTGGTCATCGCGGATCTCCGCGACGGGCGCCGGAAGCCTCTCTCCCAGCCCTCAACCCGTCACGGCAAACCCGTCCGCACTCTCACTCTGCGGGGCGTTGCGGGGCAGCCGGCCCCGCAGAAGGGGTCGACCGAGACCGCGGGGCTCGGGCGCAGGGGAAGGCTTTCCCCCGCAAAACCGTAGAACCGTAAAAGCGGACATCCGGATTTCAGAACGCGAGTGCGTCTTGGGCGTTGTGCTCTTGCAGGCGTGCGACATTGAAGCTTCCGGCAGGCAGCGGTCGCAGGAGTTCATTCTCGGGCACGGTGAGATCGAGCCAATCCATTCGCTGGTCTCGCCGCAAGAGCGCCATTTGCCGATCATGGTACGGGGAGACATCGTCATTCGCCGTCGTCGAAAGGATCGCATAGGCCTCTGGCCATTGACGTGTTGCAGGCTGCCAGATCCCCGCGAAGTAGAACCAGTCACCGTTGGAGAGGGAGAAGCTATAGTGTTTGCCGTGACTACGATGGCGGAATTCGGAAGCCGGTATCAGGCAGCGATGACTGGGAAACGTTCTGCCTTCTGCGCGGACGACAGTGAAGGGGCCCTCAGCTTCACGGGGTTGAAGTCCCCAGGGCAGCTCCACTATCTCAACATCGCCGCCGTCGCGCCTTATGACGATACGGCGTTCGTCGAGCGATGCATCAGAGTCGAATACCGTTGCGCTCATGATCTGCGAACATACCAAGAACATGGTCGCGCGGCAAGCGCGACGGAGACGGAGGACCCATGTGCAATGATTATCGGCTGAAGGTGGACATTGCCTCGATCGTTGAGGACTTCGCCGACCTGAAGATCAAAATCCGCTTTGGCGAAGGCGCACCGAACATCGAGGCACGCGACGACATCAAGATCACTGATATCGGGCCGATCATTCGGACGGTCGACGGCGTACGCGGAGAAGGTGACCTGGTACAGCGGCGATGGAGTTGGCCGGGCCAGAACAAACGGCCGGTCTATAATTTCCGATCGGAGGGCCGGGAGTTCATCTCGAACCGCTGCCTGATTGTCACCGACGGCTTCTATGAATTCACCGATCCCGTCGAGAAGGGGAAGAAGCGCAAGGACAAGTGGCTTTTCAAGAAAAGCGATGAGCGTCTGATGTGCATCGCGGGCATCTGGCGCGAGACCAAGGATGCAGGCGAAGCCTTTACCATGCTGACCATGGAGCCCGGGCCCGATATCGCGCCATATCATGATCGGCAGATTGTCGTTCTCGAGCGCGAGGCTTGGGCTGACTGGCTCGATCCATCCGTTTCAGCGCGCGACCTTATCAAGCCCTTACCGTCAGGATCGCTCAAGGTCGAGCAGGTAGGCTAATGGAGCGACGTGGTAGCATCGACTAGCGCGAGGGGTCGGTCCGGGGGGATAGAGATTGGGAACTGAGATTACACTCGACGTGGCCGGGGTGTCGGTTACGTACAGCAAGAACCACCGCGGAATTGATCACGGATCTATTTTCCAGGAGCGAGATCGGAGGGCGGTGAAGAGCGATCAACTCGACTACGATTGGTATGAGACAGAAGGCGAGGATCCCACAGCTTCCGAAATGGCGTTCACGCGGCCGCTGAGTCATGTCGTTCCCCGGCTAGAACTCCTGGGCTTTAATTTGGAGCGCGTTCGGCGCGAATACGACGCCGTCGTCCAAAACTGGTTGGAGGAGAGGCAGTCTCTTCGGGATGAGGAGGACGAGCCCACACCAGATGTGATGAGCTTTGTGGAGTTCGCCGAGTTTGTGAAAGCGCATCCGCTCGAACGTCTGGACGACACATTTATCTCGGGCTCGGACGACGCAAGCGAAGCGAAGATTCAGGGTCGCTTTGGTGGGATGCAGCTTGAACGGTTTCCCTTTTATCGACCGTACGATAGGCAGGCCTATTCGGAGCGGACCTTTTTCGGCGGTTTAGTCGATATCCTGCACCCGTATTCGGTCCTGCGAATACTGGCGGAGGCGAACGGCGATGCGCCGGTTGTCTGGCAGTATGGGCCGTTGGTCGAAGGCGGCTATGCGCCGGAGCGCGAGTTCGTGCCGCACGCCCGGCGGACCGAGACGTTCCTGATCGCGACAGAAGGCAGTTCGGACGTGCATATCTTGAAGCACGCCCTCGCGCTCTTGCGCCCGGGCATCGCGGACTTCTTTCGCTTCATCGACGTCAGCGAGAGCCATCCGTTTTCCGGCACCGGCAATCTGGTGAAGTTTGCCGAAGGCCTCGCGAAAATCGACGTCCAGAACCAGGTTGTCTTTGTTTTCGATAACGATGCCGAGGGGCTCGACGCCCATCAGAAGCTTTCGGCTCTCACCCTTCCTGCCAATATGCGCCGGATCATGCTGCCCGAACTCGACGCGTTTCGCGCCTTTCCGGCCGAGGGACCGGAGGGCTTGCACAGTTCGGACATCAATCGCCGCGCCGCAGCGATCGAATGCTATCTCGATCTTGACGTCGGCGGTTACCCGCCAGCCAAGGTGCTGTGGACCAACTACAAGAAGGGTCTCGGCATTTATCAGGGGGCGTTGGAATTCAAGGAGTCCTACATCAAGGAGTTCTTGAAACAGACCCCTGGGTCATTGAGCGATGGCTCATATGACGTTCGCAAGATCGAGGCAGTTCTGGATCTGCTTATTGCCGAATGTACGGCTATGGCTGTCGATCAGTGGGATCCGGCCGAGGTTGAATTGAGAGATACCTACTGATGACTGAAAAGAGCGCGTTCCAAGAGACCTACATGCGCGCGGCAGGAGCCGTGGCGTTCGTCACCGTCGTTGATGGAAAGGGGGACGAGGGGATCGGTTCTGCGTTCCACATCGGCCAGGGAATTTTCGTCACGGCCCGGCATGTGATCGAAGGCGCTACGATCAAGGAGATCGCGACGACAAAGTCGGCGCGTCTCAACGAAGAAGCTGGTGGCAAGACGGCCCCGCCGCGCCGACTGGAGATTGTCGACGGACCCTATTTTGGTCCTGACGGCCTCGACGTCGCGGTTTTCCGCGTCGATCTTGGCGACGCGCCGCTGCCGGCGATCGCCGTCAGCCAACATACGGACGCGTCGCTGGGAGAGAACGACCTCGTGCTGTCCGATATTCTCGTGATCGGCTATCCGCCGATCCCGTTTACGACGATTCCCAGCCAGGTCGTCACGCTTGGACAGATCAACGCCGTGGTGCGTGTGCGTCATTCTCCGGTCCTGCATTTCATCGCGTCGGCCATGGCGCGCGGTGGATTCAGCGGAGGAGCGGCGCTCGATCAGTCCGGCACCGCGCTGGCGCTGGTGACCGAGAGCCTGGGCCAGGGCGATATGCCGGTGGAGACCGGCTATATGAGTCTGTTGTCGATCGAGCCGGCAGTGGATCTCGCTGCGGAGAAGTTTGGGTTCAGCACTCACGGCGCCTATCCCGGCCGCTACAGCGACACGCTGTTTGCGGCAAAATTCTCCAACCCGTCCAGCGACTCACTCAGTTCATTCATCTACGACGCAAGCCTGTACGTCTATGATGACGATCGTGACCTGTTCGTTGAAATTAATTGCACAGACGAAGCGCTGCTTGCCGATGCGATCGCGACCTTCCATGCGATCACGCCGGTGACACGAAACAATGTTGACGACGGATATGTCCTCTACATCCCCAATGAAAATCCCCCGGCGACGCTGCTGCTCGAGGCGGGGGAAGCTGTCGCCGCGCTGTTCGAGCGGTCCGGCTATCGGCGCATGGCGTCGGAACGCAGCCAATGGCAGCTCAAGAACAAGGCGTAGAGGGCATCGACTGCCTGAGGCGGTTGCCAATCTCAGCGTCTCGTCCGTCCTTGGCGAGGATGGTCAGTGGAAGTTGCGGCTCTTCACCTTGATCGTGTCGATGTGCAGGTCGGGAATATAGATGTCGCGCGTGCGCAGCCCCGTTGGAGGCAGCTCGCGCGAATCTGGAGCGGAACCTCCATTGCGGATCTGGTCGCCGCGACCGTGGGGAAGAGGAAAGGCCGCATCGCGGCTGCCGACGCTGGCGAGATCGGCCGAAAGGTCCGTGATGCGTTGAGCGACCAGATGAACGACGTCGCCCTCACGCTGGATACGGCCCGTACCGCCATCATGCTGGCCGATAGGACGGCACGCCGATTGGCCTCGAAGACCTTGGCCCAGACAACGAGATTGGCGATGCCGGTCTCATCTTCCAGCGTGATGAACATGACGCCTTTGGCGCTGCCAGGCCGCTGGCGGACAAGGACGATGCCGGCGGCCTCGAGCCAGCGGCCGTCGCGCGTTGCCATGGCGTCGGCGCACGTCACGATGCGGCGGCGCCGCAGGTCCTCGCGGAGAAATGAAAGCGGATGATCACGCAAGGTCAGCCCGACATGGCCGTAATCCTCGACCACCTCGCTGCCGGCGGTCATGGGCCGGAGCGCAACGGCGGGCTCGTTTACCTCGGGCACGATTTCATTCTCACGAGCGGCGGCGGCTGCAAAAAGCGGCAACGGTTCATCCCGCAAGGCCTTGATCGCCCATAACGCCTCGCGGCGGGCGAGCCCGAAGGAAGGCCGGAATCCGTCAGCCTCCGCGAGTTGCACAAGCGCTGCAGACGGAACGCCGGCGCGGAGCCAGAGATCATCGATCGACGCGAACGGCTGGTCGGCGCGCGCCGCAACGATCGCCGCACCATGGGCATTGGCAAGGTTCTTGACCATGCGCAGTCCGAGACGGACGGCAAAGCGGCTATCGTCCTCGGTCGGCTCCAGCGTGCAATCCCATCTTGACGCATTGGCGCAAACGGGACGGACCTTGACGCCGTGCTCGATCGCATTGCGCACGATCTGGGCAGTCGCATAGAAGCCCATCGGCTGGGCGTTGAGGAGCGCTGCGCAGAAGATGTCGGGATGCCAGCATTTCAGCCAGGCGCTGGCGTAGGCGATCAGCGCAAAAGAGGCTGCGTGCGATTCCGGAAATCCGTAACTTCCAAAGCCTTCGAGTTGCTTGAAGGTCGCCTCGGCGAAATCGCGCTCGTACCCGTTAGCGACCATGCCGTCGATCAGCTTGGCCTTGAACGATGAGACACCGCCCGTGAACTTGAACGTCGCCATCGACTTGCGCAGCAAATCGGCTTCGCCTGGCGTGAAACCGGCGCACTCGATCGCCACCCTCATGGCCTGCTCCTGAAAAAGTGGAACACCGAGGGTTTTTCCGAGCACCTTTTCCAGCTCGGGCTTGGGATAGACGACGGGCTCCAAGCCTTCGCGGCGGCGCAGATAGGGATGGACCATGTCGCCCTGGATGGGGCCGGGCCTGACGATCGCGACCTGGACCACGAGGTCGTAATAGGTTCGGGGCTTCAGCCGCGGGAGCATCGACATCTGCGCTCTGCTTTCGATCTGGAAGGTCCCTAGAGTGTCGGCCTTTCTGATCATCGCGTAGGTGCGCGGGTCCTCGGCCGGGATGGAAGCGAGATCGAGATTGATCCCTTTGTAATCGGCAAGCATGTCGAAGCCGAGCTTCATGCAGGTGAGCATTCCCAGGGCCAGAACATCGACCTTCATGAAGCGGAGCGAGTCGATGTCGTCCTTGTCCCATTCGATCACTTGCCTGTCGGCCATCGCCGCGGGCTCGATCGGGACCAACTCGTCCAGGCGGTCATGGGTCAGGACGAAGCCGCCGGGATGCTGTGACAGATGACGGGGGGCGCCCATGAGCTGCCGCGCGAGATCCAGCGCCAGGCGCAGGCGGCGGTCGCCAAGATTGAGATTGAGAGCTTCGACGTGCTTGGCTTCGACCCCTTCCGACCAGCCCCAGACCTGGCTCGATAGCGTCTTGATAAGGTCTTCGGTGAGGCCGAGCGCCTTGCCGACATCGCGCATCGCGCCCTTGGTTCGGTAGCGGATGACGGTCGAGCACAGCGCGGCGTGGTCGCGGCCATAGGTCTCGAACACCCACTGCATGACAATTTCGCGCCTGGCATGCTCAAAGTCGACGTCGATGTCCGGCGGTTCGCGACGCTCTTCGCTGACGAACCTTTCGAAAAGCAGGTCGTTGCGGCCCGGATCGATCGAGGTGATGCCGAGGACGTAGCACACGGCCGAATTGGCTGCCGAGCCGCGGCCCTGGCACAGGATGTCCTTGGATCTCGCAAAGCGGACGATGCTGTTTACGGTCAGGAAGTAGGGCGCATACTCAAGCTTCGCAATGAGGCGAAGCTCGTGGTCGAGCGAAGCCCGTACGCTGTCTGGCAACCCTTCAGGATAGCGCGTCTCAGCGCCCTCCCAGGTCAGTTTTTCCAGCGTCTCTTGCGGGGTGAGCGTCGGGTCGTCGCGCTCCTCGGGATACTGATAGGCCAGTTCCTTCAAATCAAAGCGGCAACGCGCGGCGATCTCGATCGACCGCGCGACCGCCTCGGGATTGCGGGGGAAGAGCCGGTACATTTCCTCCGGCGGCTTGAGGTAGCGGTCGCCAAATTCACGGCGATCGCCGAGCTCGTCGATGGTGATGCCGTGGCGGATGCAGGTCACCACATCCTGGAGAATGCGCCGCGCCGGCTGGTGGTAGAGCACGTCGTTGGTGACGACGGCTGGCACCCGCATTCGCGTCGCCATGTTCGATAGCTCGTGAACGCGGAGCTGATCGTTCGGCCGACGGCGAAGGGTCAGCGCCATGTAGGCCCGGTCGCCGAAAGCGTCCCGGAGGCGTCGCAAATGGAGGCCGCAGGTTTCGTCGGCCTCGTCCGGCACGAGGATGGCGATGAGGCCGTCGCCGTACGCGACGACATCCTCCCAGGTGAGAATGCACTTGGCCTTGCCGCCGCGCTTCTTGCCGAGGGAAAGCAGGCGGCAGAGCCGTCCATAGGCCGAGCGGTCGGTTGGATAGACCATGATCGACATGCCGTCGGCGAGATCGAGGCGACAGCCGACGATCAGTCGCACGCCGGTCGCCTTGGCGGCCTCGAAGGCGCGTACGATGCCGGCGAGCGAGTTGCGGTCGACGATGGCCAGCGCTTCGACGCCTTGCGCAGCGGCCTGCGCGAACAATTCGTCGCAAGAGGACGCGCCCCTCAAGAAAGAGAAATGCGACGTCGCCTGCAGCTCGGCATACCGCTGCACGGTCATCCGAACACCCCATGCATGAACCAGCGCTGCGAGCCGGTGTTGGGGTCCTCGCCGTCGCCTGAGCGGAAAATCCAGTAGCGCTCGCCCGCATCGTCCTCGACCCTGAAATAGTCGCGAACCGCGGCCAGCTCGGCGTCGCGCCGCCACCATTCGMCACGGATGCGCTCTGGGCCATCGGCCCGGCGGACGCGCCGACGGATACCGCGCCAGGTGAAGGAAACGGGCGGATGGTCTGGCAGAAGCGCGACGGTGTCGATCGACTCGGGAGGCGCCAGCAGCCGCGAGGGCCGCGGCCAGCGGCTTGGCCAGGTAGCTCCCGTTTCCGGAGCCATCGGCGCAATCCGGCAGACCGAGCGTTCCGGCACCTCGGTTGCAACGGGCGCAGCACGATAGAGGCTTCGCTCGCCCACGCGGTTGATAAGGGTGTCGACCAGGTCGGAGACATCCGGAACCCCTTCGTCGACCATAACGGCCAGGGTCTGCTTCTCGGCGAGAGGTTCGGCCAGAGTCGCGGTAAGGCTGAGGATCTCGATGCCGAAGCCTGGCTCAATGGTTTCGATCTTGTCGGCAAGCAGTCGGGTCAAGCGTTTGACGTCGCGCACGGGGAGCGCCGTGCCCACGCGGATTGCCTGTTTCAGGTTGTCGACGCGATGGCAGATGAGGTCGAGCCGTTTGGCCCCAAGACCTTTTGCCTCAAGCTCGGCGCAGAGCTGGACGACCAACTTTCCGATGTAGCGGGCGATAGTTTCAGCCGCGCTGATCGGCTCGGCGAAATTCCGCCTCACCTCTATCAATTCGTCGGGCCGCACGGGCTCGATGGGCTCGCTGAGCATACCGAGCGCCTGATCGATGCGGCGACCGAGCTGCGGGCCGAAGCGCAGCGTCAACGGCGCGCGCGGTTGCGCGAGGAGATCTCCGATCCTCTCGAAGCCAAGGATCTGCAGGCCGGAGACGGTGTCGCTCGGCAGTCGCAGCGCCGCGAGCGGCAGCCCGGCGAGGACCGATGCGCCATGGCCGATCGGGGTCACCAAAACCGGCTGGGCGTCAAAACGCGCAAGTGCGTGAGCCGCACCCCAGGTGTCGGCGATCGCGGCCCGGGCGCGCACGCCTGAAGCCGCGAGGCGGTCGACCAAGCCTGCGAGCATGACCTCTTCGCCGCCATGGAGATGGTCGGTGCCGGTGGAATCGATCACGAGCCCATCACCGGAGTCGGCGGCGACGATCGGCGCGTACCGCTGAAGCACCCAGAGCGCGAGCCGGTCGAGAGCGTCCGCATCGCCGACCGCATCATGATCATGGACGATCAGGCCGGGCACAATGACGCGCGCCTTCGTGGCGGGCATTCCAACGCGCACGCCAGCTCGATGGGCCGCAGCGTCCGCCGCCAGCACCACATGCTTTCTCCCGTCACGGCCTATCAGAGCGAGCGGCGCCTCAGCCGGAGGCGCCGCCTCGCCTTCCAACAGCCAACGGTGTCGGCCGACGCCTGGCACCGGCAGCACGCCCGACGGCATGACTGAGACACGCCATCGCGTTGATGCGGCTGTGGGCTGGCCGAAATCGGCCGCATCGGTTTGTCGCCGCCAGCGGCGCAGGGCGACGCCGATCGTGCCGCTTTCCTCGGCGCAGAGCTGGAGCCGTCGGGACGCGGTCATGTCGAGTCTTGCGACTTCGCCGACGACGGCTCCGAGGCCGCCATGTCGCAAACCTTCCTCGATGCAGGCGAGCACGGTCTTGTCGTTGCCGGCCTCGACATAGATGACGCGGTCGGGGGCAAGGCCCGCCTGGGCCAGCGCTGGTGCGAACAGGTCCGGGCGAGTGATCACCCAAAGCACCTTGCCCTTGGTACGGGCGGCAATGCCGGCCGCAAACAGAGCGGCGGCCGCGCCGTCGATAGCGCCGTTACCGCCGCCCGCGACCTCGTGCAGCGCGCCGAGCGTCAGGCCACCGCCTGGAAGGCGCGAGTCGACGTCGGCGATTCCGAATGGGAGCACCGATTTTGCGCGCCGGCTTCGGCCCTCGATCTTTTCGATCTGCGCGCGCAGCGACTCTATGGCGGGCTCGGGCCGCAACTTCTTCGTTGACCTCCGGGGGCGAGTTCAGCATCATGTTCTCTATTTGTTCTATCTTTCGGGCAAACGAGTCAAGCCAAATCGGGGAGGATGCTGAGCTGCTGCCTTCCGCAACGATGACACGCGGGGAATATCGCTATGCAACAACAGCGCAACGGCCTTGGAACCTCACTATTTTATGTGTACGGTCTCATAAAGACATGTGCTTCGATCGAGAGATGGCGTTCATTGACCTATGGGGAGTTTCTCGCTGAGCTGGAGCAGGCCGCGCTGACGGTGCGCGAGTTCGCTGCGCTTGTGCATATGCACCCCAATTCCGTCTCCAATTATGCGCGCGCAGGCGAGGTGCCAACACATCTTGCCGTAATCGCAGCTTTGCTCGCGGAGCTTCGAAGGAATGCTATCGACCACCAGCCCATATTTGCACGTATTCGCATAGCGGCTAAGCGGCCACGCGGCGGGGCCGAGCCGGGCCGCTTTGGTGGCAATCCGCAAGGGCGGCTGGGGCTCTGACATGGAAAGGCAACCGCTTTCGCTTGAACATGTAGCTGCCTGCCTGGATTGGCCTGAGGCCGAGATACTTCTCGCACCAACGGGCGGCGGACCGTCCGTTCTAGCAGAGCTTGCGCGTCAGAAAATCGGACGGGGACTGTCGCACCTGCTGGCGCCCGGTGCATTTCGCACCGGGATATTGATCGCCGCCCCTGAAGCGGAGAGCACCGAAACGCCGCTGGCCATCGTCATCGAGTTCTCTTTGGTCGCCGGCCCGGAGATTTTACGCGAGGCGCATCGACTTGCTTGGAATTTCTCCCACAGTCCGACGCTCATTACGATCGAACCTGATCTTGTTAGGGTCTGGACCTGTTGCGAAGTGCCGCCCGGGCCTGATCAGCCGATTGATCCGCTCATCGTCCATGAGATACGTGCGGAGGCGTTGGCAAGCGCGAGCACCGCCTTGGAACAGCATGCGGCGCGAGCGCTGCATTGGTTGAACCTCATCTCCGGCGAGTTCTTCGCTCAACGCGCCCCACGCTTCGATCGCGACGGCCGGGCCGATCAGCTCCTGCTCCGAAACCTGAGGCACATTCGTGCAATCCTTGCAGCGGAAGGCCTTGAGGACGACGATGTCTGCCATGACTTGCTGGCGCGCGTCATATTTGTCCAATTCCTGTTCGACCGCCGCGACGCTGACGGGAAACCGGCTCTCAACGCCGAAAGCCTTAAGCGGCTGCACGCCGACGGCGTCCTGTCACGGCCCTACGACGCTTTCGCAGCGATCCTGTCTGATTACGACGACAGCTATCGCCTGTTCGCCTGGTTGAACCTGCGCTTCAACGGCGATCTCTTTCCGGGGAAAGGCGACACCGTTGACGAGCGCGCGGCGGGCTGGGCTCGCGAGCAAGAACTTGTGAAGCCGCGCCACCTGACTCTATTGGCGGATTTCATCAGGGGTGATCTGGATATGCCATTGGGCCAAGGGTGCCTATGGCCGGTCTACTCTTTCGATGTCATCCCGCTGGAATTCATCAGCAGCATCTACGAAACCTTTGTTACAGAGCGCGCTGCCAGAGACGGAATCTTTTACACCCCGCCACATCTCGTCGATTTCGTGCTGGACCAAGTGCTGCCGTGGCGCGGTACAGAGTGGAACTTAAAGATCCTAGATCCGGCATGTGGTTCGGGGGTATTTCTCGTCAAAGCGTTCCAACGTCTCGTGCATCGCTGGAAGCAGGCCCATCCTGGTGAGACGATCAAAGCCGAGATTCTTCGTCGGCTGCTGACCGATAATCTGTTGGGTGTGGACAAGGATCCGCACGCGGTCCGCGTTGCGTGCTTCAGCCTCTATCTCGCCATGTGCGACGAAATAGAACCGCGGCACTACTGGACGCAAATCCGCTTTCCGACCATGCGGGACCGGCGACTGATTTGCTCTGACTTTTTCGATACGGGCGAGGGCTTTGATGACGCCTCGGTTGCGGGCAACTATGATCTCGTGATTGGCAATGCCCCCTGGGGTGACGGCTTAGCCACGGTGCTGTCGAATAGTTGGGCGACCAAGAACGATTGGGAGGTCGCGAACAAAGACATCGGGGGACTATTTCTCGCCAAGGGCGCGCGCTTGCTTCACCCCGGCGGTCGCGTCGCCATGATCCAGTCGGCGAACGCCCTTCTATTTAATGCGAGCGGACCGGCACGGCGTTTCCGTAGTCAGCTCTTCACGCGCCACCGCGTGGACGCGGTGTTCAATCTATCTGCCTTGCGCTTTAAGGTTTTCAAGCGAAAAACGCACACGACGAAGACTTCAATCGCTCCCGCATGCGTCGTAGTGCTACGTCCGGCTGATGCGCATGCCCAGGGCATGCTTCTCTACGCAAGTCCAAAGTCGCTGGACCTTCAGATTGACGATTTCACGATCGTTATTGAGCCGCATCATATCCATCGCGTACCGGTCGACGTCGCTCGCGAGGATCCTGCGATCTGGACGACACTAATGTGGGGGACGCCGCGCGACGCGCAGTTGTTGCGAAAGCTGGACCGCTTCTCGAGGCTGGCGACACTGAGGGGCAAAGATGACGTCCGGACGCGCCAGGGTGTGGTCTTCGGCGATCAAAAGCGATTGGTTCCTGAGCTGGACGGGCGCCGGTTGTTTGTGGCGACGCACTTCCCTGAAGGACAGCCGTTGGCACTCGACGCTTCCGAGCTTCCTCGGATCGTGGACCTTAAGGTCCACTCCAAAGATTCGACGGATTTTCGCGCGTTCGACGCACCGCAGCTTTTGATCAAACAGGGCTTCCAGGCCTCACTGGGTCGCTTCCAAGCTCGGATGGTCGTGAATCGCGAAGGGAAGGGCGTCATCTGCAGCAAGAGCTATATCAGCGCGACAGGCCCCTTGCCGCTAATGAAAGCAGCCTGTCTCACTTACAACAGCTTGGTTGCGACGTACTTCATGCAGCTCCGGAGCGGTCGCATGGCTGCTTACCGCCCCGAAGCGAATGTGCATGAAATCCTGGACGTGCCCCTTCCTCCGTCTGAGGCCATGGATGGGACGTCCGCTCTGACGCCAGGCGATATCGATCGGGCCGTGTTCGATGGCTTCGGTTTGAAGGATGCTGAGCGAGTTCTCGTTGAGGACATGGCCGCGATCACCATTCCGGATTTTCGAGGGGATCGTCCGTCTCCTGGCTCGAGGACAACGCACGATATTTCCGGCCGCGAGGAGACTCTCACTCTCTATTGTCAGACCTTCTTCAAGGTGTTGAAGTCCGGCTTCGGTGGATCCAGGAAACTTGGCGCCACGATCTTTGCATCCCCAGTGGACGAGCCCGTTCCGTATCGGCTCGTAGCGATTCAGTTGCTAGATGCCGGCTCGCAAGAGCGTGGCATTCGCATAGAGCCAATCGGCCATATTGGGCTTATCGACGAACTGCGGCGCCTTAGCGTAGCTGACGCGGCCGGAAGCGGTCGATTGTTAGGGCAACGCCTCGCTCGGTTCTACGACGCCAGTTCCGGAACGCCGACGATCTTCATGCTCAAGCCTGATGCGGTGCGATACTGGACGCGCAGCATGGCGTTGAACGATGCCGATCAGGTCGCTGTCGATTTGTTCCAGTGGACCGCGACCTCCAGGAGCGCCAGCGCTCGATGACGGAGGGAATATTCTTATGGACGTCACGGACGCCGCCTGCTGACGCGGCCTTCATTGATTTGGCAACCCGGTGGATAGGGGATGCCGAGCCAGAGTTCGTCGACCACATTTGGGCCGGCTTCGAGCGGCTGAAGAAATTAAGCGCCTCGTTTAACGGGCGGGACCTAGAGCGAAGTATCACACAGCTGTTGGAGGCCGCGATCGACGATGTCGTGCCGGGAGAGGCTCCATACTACGTGCAGCATGGCCCCTATGAGCGGGAGACTATGCTCGCACCGCCAGCCCAGCCACCTGCATATGATCTGGCCTTCGTTTTGAGGGCTGATCCGCGAGTGATGTGGCCGGCCGAGGCGAAAGTCCTGACCTCGGCCAAGGCTCTGGCGGACTATCTTGCTGATGTGCGCGAGCAGTACCTGACGTGTCGGTATGCACCGTTCTCTAGCTCTGGAGCTATGCTCGGTTACTTGCTCGATGGCCAGGCAGACGAGGCGCTTGAGAACATAGCTCAACGCTTGGCCGTCTCTTTCACCGAGACGACGCCGATCGACCCAAATCGTCCTCACCGAAGCACGCTTCACGCTCGAGATGTTCCAGTGGGGAAGTTCTACCCGACGCCATTCCGTTGCCATCACATCGTTCTAGGATTCCACGGTCTTAGTCGAGGCTAACCTGTTCCATGACGATACTTTTCGAGTGGCTCTCCGATAGCCTCATGAAAAGGTCTTTCCCGTCGATCTCGAATTGAACGGCATTGAATAGGGGTGCTTCTCTGACCATATCTCGTGCTTAAGCGCGCTGGAACAGAAGACGCGTCGACGGGGGAGGTCAGACACATGGCGCCAAAGCGTAACGAAGACTGCTGGTGTGGAAGCCGGCGGAAGTACAAACATTGCCATTACCAAATTGATACTGCGCCAGACGACCAGAAATATGCTGCATCACAGGCAGTGTACGCCCGCAATTGGAAGGGAACGGCGCAGCATCACTTCGATGGTCAAGTCTATCATTGGCTGGCGGAACAGCTGGCAGACTCGAAGCCGAAACGCATCCTAGATGTGGGATGCGGGAGCGGTCACGGTCTACTCGCGATGCGCGAGGTACTCGGCCCCGACGTTCAGATTGTAGCGATCGACGAGAACCGGGCCTGTCTGCAGGAAGCGCGCGAGACACTGGGGCGGCGCGGAGTCGAGGCCCAAGTCGTCACCCGCATGGCGATTTCTCGCACACCCAGAGGATACGATCACGTCGCCGAGGCGCTGGATTTCTCTTCGGACGCCGGATGTGTGCTCATCGAATCCGATGTCTGCAATGATCCTCACCTGATCCCGGCACTATTGGCTTCGGGACCGTTCGACGCGGTCACCATTTGGTTGACTGGCGTCCACATGCTTCGCCAAGAGAATGTGAACGTGCTAGCGCATGGGATCGACAGCGACGGTGCTCATAGGCTGTACGTTCAGAATGCGACCTACGAACTGGCCGATTCGGTTCTGAGACCCGGTGGTGTCCTTCAGGTCGGCGATCGAGGTGTGGCACCGGACACGCCATTGCTGCGCGCGGATATTCTCCAAGCCCATGGTCAGCAGGCCTCGGTGACTACCATGCAGGTCCGATCGCTCACCCATCGGCTCTATAGCGAGCCGAACACCGGCAGGACGCCTATGGGGCTGACGCCGGGGACCTCGGGACTTGTGCCGGTCAGCTTCCAACTGGCCGTGCTATCAATCGTCTCTGAGAAGCCATGAGTGGCATAGCGAATGAGGTCGGTACTGGCATGCGGTTGCGCGTGGAGATGTATCGACATCGCGAGTTCGCTAACAGCGTCCGCGAGCTGAAAAAAGAACATATGGGGGGACGGTGCCGTGCGAATTTCGCGGATCAAAATTAAAAACTTCGCCAACTTTTCGGACCTTGACGTAGAGACTGGCGACAGCATCGTCATTGTGGGCGAGAATAAGGTTGGCAAGAGCAACTTCATCCGCGCTCTACAACTGATCCTCGATCCCGGTCTGTCCGAGCGCGACCGACAGCTCGGGCTTGAACATTTCTGGGATGGGCTGGGGGCGGATAAGCTCGGAGAGACTATCGAGATTTCTGTCGAGCTAACCGACTTCACCGACGATCCGCGATTGATGGCCCATCTGGGCGATTGCGTCGTGGACCCAGGTCCGCCGATGGTCGCGCGTCTGACCTACCGTTTCCAACCGAAAGCCAATCTTGGAGGCGATCCGGAAAGTCTTGCCGACTACGAATATATCATTTTCGGCGGCGACGATCCGGAGATGTCGATCGGATCTTCGCTGCGCCGGATGCTGCCGCTCGACGTGCAGGTCGCTCTGCGCGATGCTGAGAAGGATCTGGCGAGCTGGCGCAATTCGCCGCTGCGACCGTTGATCGAGCAGTTGGCGACATCGCTCGATGAGGATGCGCGGGAGGAAATTCAGGAGCTGGTCAGCGAAGCGCAGGCCGACCTGGTGGGCCGTGCCGAGGTGGTCGCTACAGCGCAACGGATAGGCGAGCGTCTGATTGCGATCGCCGGCGAGCAGCACGCGGTCCCATTGACGCTCGGTCTGGCGCCCACGCGGGTCGATGCTCTGCTGCGTAGCTTGCGCTTGCTGATCGACAATGGTGCGCGCGGTATCGGGGACGCCAGTCTGGGCACGGCAAACCTGATTTTCCTCGCGTTGAAGAGCCTTGAACTCGACCGGCTCGTCACGGACGGCGAGCGGGACCATACGTTTTTCGTCGTCGAGGAACCGGAAGCCCATCTCCACCCGCATGTGCAGCGG
>NZ_JBFUFK010000057.1:0-40580 GCF_056403475.1 Rhizobium sp. P2_G9
GCCTCTACACGCTGCCTCTACACGCTGCTCATCCGCGATACTGCGGGGACGGCGGCCGAGGTGATCGGCGCCATCCTCAAGGCGCATGCCGCTTCCCGCGATCCCACCGCTCTTCTCGCTCGGCTGGAAGATCCAGCGATCCGCGTCGTCAGCCTGACGGTGACCGAGAAAGCCTATGGACTGGACGCCGCCACCGGCGGCCTCGATGTCGCGCATCCCGATATCGCGCATGATCTCGCCGACCAGCACGCACCGCGCAGCGCTGTCGGCTATCTCGTGGAAGGTCTCGCGCGTCGACGGGCGAAAGGCGTTGCCCCATTCACGCCACTGAGCTGCGACAACCTGCCGGCCAACGGCCGCGTGCTTCGCCGGCTCGTGCTCGATTTCGCGGCGCGTATCGATCCTTCGCTGCATGACTGGATCGCGGAAAACGTGCCTTTCCCATCGACCATGGTCGATCGCATCACGCCGGCCAGCACCGAGGCCACCTATGCCAATGCAAAACGGCTGACCGGCCACACCGATCTCGCCGCGGTCGAGACCGAACCATTTGCCCAATGGGTGATCGAGGATAATTTCGCGAACGGCCGCCCGGCATGGGAGAAGGCTGGCGCACTCATGGTCGCCGACGTTGCGCCCTATGAAAAAATGAAGCTGCGTATGCTCAACGGCGCGCATTCGCTGCTCGCCTATCTCGGCTTCATTGGTGGTTTCGAGTACATCCGCGACGTCATGGACGATGCGGCTCTGGCCTCGCTGGCGCGGCGTCATATGGCCGCGGCCGCCATCACTCTCGATCCCCTGCCCGGCATCGACTTCGCCGCCTATGCCGATCAGCTTTTCGATCGCTTCGCCAACAAGGCAATCGCCCACAGCACCTACCAGATCGCTATGGACGGCACGCAAAAACTGCCGCAGCGCCTGCTGGAACCTGCCGCTGTCGCACTGGCCGCTGGCAATGGAGCTGAAACGTTCGCCATCGCCGTCGCGGCCTGGATGCGCTATGTCATCGGCATCGATCGGAACGGAGCGGCGTATGATCTACGCGATCCCCGCTCCGCCGAGATTGTCGCATTGCTGGCCGAAGTACCTCGCACCGGCGATGCGATCTCAAACGCACTTTTCAGGCTTCCCGGCCTTTTCCCCGCGACACTGAGAGAGAGTGCCGACTGGACAAAGAAGGTGGCCGAGACACTGGACGCGCTCCTTCTTCGTCATCGTCTCACTTGACGAAGCCATCTCGGCGCTTCGAGCGGCGTTTCGCCTCAGACAAAAAGCTGTGACAGTTAACCCGGCCGGCGCACGACGCGAACTTTGCCGCTGCTTCCGCCGCCGCAGAAGAACCGGTCGCGGCCATCGGATTCCAGCCCTGAAACACCGGTGCCGGTAGGCATTTCCAGCACTTCAAGCAGCTTGCCGCTGACGGGATCGATGCGGCGAAGGTCGCTTTCCTCTTCCTCCCAGGTGCCGTGCCAGAGCTCCTCGCCGGCCCAGGTCACGCCGGTGACGTAACGGCTGGTTTCGATACTGCGCAGGATGGCACCGGTGTCCGGGTCGATCTGGTGAATCTTTTTCGCCCGATAATGGCCGACCCAAAGTGACCCTTCGGCCCAGGTCAGGCCTGAATCGCCACCCTCTCCCGGTGCGGGGATCGAGGCGAGGACATCGCCATTTTTCGGATCGATCTTGAGAATGCGATCCTCGGCGATCTGGAAAAGGTGGCGGCCATCGAAGGCTGTCCCCGCATGCGAGGCGACATCGATCGATTGCTGCTCTTCGCCACTATCGGGATCGAAAGCATGCAGCTTGTCGCCGGCAGCGTACCAGATGCGCTCGCCGTCGAATGTGACGCCATTGACGCGCGGCGTGCCGTCGAAAGGTCCGTATTCATGCAGGATTTCAGCCCGGGATTTCTTCATTCGCCTATCCCTGTTCAAACGCCCTTCATCCTACCCCACCGGCAGCGGGCCGGGGAGTAACAAAGTTGTCGGGAAGCCGGTGATCGGCGGCATCATCCAGCGACGCGCCGGCCCGCGACCGAAGCACTGCACTTTACCAGCCGCCAGGAGTTGGTCGAGTGCCCGCTGGATCGTCCGCGGACTGGTTTCGAGCGCAATCGCCAGCGCCGAACTCGACCAAGCCTCGCCATCCGCCAGAAAGGCAAGCAGGGCGGCATGGTCCTCCTCGACCGGCGGCGCCAGCACGACGATCTGCCGCGCATGATGCGGCGACAGCGCAAACCCCTCGCGCGTGGCGCGGATGTCGGCAATCGACTGCAGCGCAACGCGCAACCGCCCGATCTCCACCCGAAGACGCGCGCGGTGCGATTCATCGGCATATTTTGCCCGGAACGCTTGGGCGATCAGCACGCTCCGCGGTACGTCGCCCGGCCATGCCTGCGCCAGACTGCGTGCCAGCGCAAACAGCACCGGCCGGCTTGCGAGCGGCACGATGCTGCCCCCCTGCCGAACGGCATTGCGACACGCATCCACGACGAGGACATCCGAGTCGAACAGAGCCTCGACCTCTTCGAGCAAGATCGGACGCTCGCCGTCGCGCCCGACCAGACGCGCAGCTGGCACCGCAAGAACGGCCGCCGCGCCCTCGATTTCCGCCGCCAGCGCCGGAATCCCCGCCTGCCGCGCCGCAGCGAGCGCATCGGCGAAAGCCGTCCGCGCCGCTCTCGTCTTCAGGCGGCGTATCGCCAGTCCCGCGACGGCCAGCCAATGAGCGGCCCTCGAGGCTGGCGGCAATGGCGCGGGATCAAGGTCGGCCAGCAGGCGCTCCGCATGCTCCAGCCGTCCGATCAGCAGCAGGCGCCGCACTTCGAGATTGCCGGCATAAGCGGCATTGACCGCATCGCCATGCGCCTGCAGCGTCGCCCGCGCCGCTTCGAGCGTCCTGGCCGGCCAGGCAAGATCGCGCGACACCAGTGCAATCTCGGCCTCGGCCACGACACAACGCGCCCGCGCCACTGCTTCCCTTGGCCCGAACGCCTTGGCCGCCGATTTGAGCAGTGCCTTGGCGCGTGGAAAATCGCCGAGCTGGGCCATGGCGATGCCGCGCAGCGCCAGCGCGGGCGCGTCTTCGCGCAGGGCAATGCGCTTGAGCGCCCCGAGCGGATCGCCTGTCGCGAGTGACCGCGCCGCGGCGTTGATCAGCGAATCCATAGAAATCCCGTCACACTTGTAACTCCCACCCTCTTGGCATCCGAGGCTAATTTACTCCTCGCAAGCAAGCAACATGCCGCCGGGATATGGTGGCGCAAGAGAAGTAGAGGAAGAGTTCAATGGCAATGCACCTCACCGGCTCACGCGAAGAATGGCTCGCAGCACGGATCGACCTGCTCGCCGCCGAGAAGGAACTGACCCGGCAAAGCGATGCGATCGCCCAGCGGCGGCAGGATCTGCCCTGGGTGAAGATCGAGAAGGACTATCGCTTCGACACCGAACAGGGCAAGGCAACGCTCCGCGACCTGTTCAAGGGTCGCTCGCAGCTTCTGATCTACCACTTCATGTTCGGCACCGACTATACCGCCGGCTGCCCGTCCTGTTCGTCGATCGCCGACGGCTTCAACGGCATTACTGTGCATCTCGAAAACCATGACGTCGCCTTCACCGCGGTATCGCGCGCGCCGCTGGCGAAACTCAGGGAATTCAAGCAGCGCATGGGTTGGGACTTTTCCTGGGCCTCGTCCGGCGAAAGCGATTTCAACAATGACTTCAATGTCTGGTTCACGCCGGAGCAGCAGCGCGACGGCGGCATCGAATATAATTTCCGTCTCGAGCCGGCGATGGCCGGGATGAGCTCCGGCGGCACCATGAAGGAATGGAAAGAGCGCGGCGAGGAAAGCCCGGCCGAACAGATGGCTGCTATGACCGGCACCGACCTCGCGACTTATACGCGCGACCGGCCCGGCCTCAGCACCTTCGTCATCGAAGACGGCGACATCTATCATGGCTACTCCAGCTATGCGCGTGGACTGGACGGCGTCTGGGGCATGTATCAGTGGCTCGACCGCGCACCCAAGGGACGCAACGAGCAAGGCATCTGGTGGCGCCACCACGACAGCTACGGCAGGGAGTGATTTCCATGCCGGATCTCTCGACGTGTTCCCGCTCTGCGCTGCCCGAGGGCAAGGCGTCCGTCGTCTCCGCCGGACGACGGATCGGCGACCTCCGCCTCGCTGACTGGCTCTCCCTCGCGGCAGCGCCGACCTTCATCGCCATGACCGTGGCAACGCAACTCGGTGGCGACGCGTCGATGATGATGTGCTCCGCCGGTCAGGGGACCTTTCCCCTGACCGGCATGGCGATGATGTATCTGCTGATGAGCGCCTTTCACTTGACGCCTTGGATAAGACTGGTCTCGCCGGCAAACGCTCAACACTGAGGCAGGCGCGCTACGACGTCTCCTCGATGCGCCGCGCCTCCACCGGCAGGACGGTGAGTTCACGCCAGTCGATCTCCTCTAGCAGGAGATTGTATTCATCGATCGTGACGCGATTGTCGGCGCGGAGCTGTTCCAGCATCGCCCTCTGCGCCGCCACCGCCTTGAGCGCGAGCTTGCGATATTTCTGGAACGGCAGGCTCTCGCCCGGTTCACGGATCGCCGTGTGCTCGAGCCGGAACGTGGCGCGCAGCAATTCGGCCTCCGCGAGATCGATACCGTCGAGCTTCGACAAAGCCGCCGATGCGAGCTCGCCACGCAAGACTTCAAGCTCGCGGCTGCCGTCGTGTGACTCCAGCCCCAACCAGCGGATCAACGGCGACAATGTCAGCCCCTGAAGCACCAACGTGGCAATGACCACGGCGAAGGCGGCCAGGACGACAATGTCGCGCTGCGGAAAATTTCCCGGCAGGGCAAAGGCCGTCGCCAGCGTGACCAGCCCGCGCATGCCGCACCAGCTCGCCAAGACAGACTGTTGCAGCGTAGCCCGCTGGGGCCGACCCCGCCGCCTGGCAATGGCGCTATAGATCCGATTGAAGCCGATGCAGACGACGAAGCGGGCCGCGATGACGATCATAACCACGAGTGCTGCGAAGATCATCGCCTGCCTGAAATGGTCGCCGCTCATGCCCCCGACGATCTCGCGCACCTGCATGCCCATCATCAGGAAGGCGACGACGTTGAGCACGAACACCACCGCCGTCCAGACGGCGTAGGACTGGACGCGCATGCGCGCCGACGTCATGCCGCCCTGTCTGGCAATGGACATGGCGCAGGTGACGACCGCGAGCACGGGTGAGAAACCGAGATGTTCGGCAATGATCCAGAGCAGGTAGGTCTGGACGAATTGCAGCAGGTTGCCGCCGAGTGAATCGGCGAGATAGCCGCTCAACCGTCCCATGATCATGGCGGCGGCGATGCCGAGAAGAATACCGCCGGGGATAGCAGCGGCAAGATGCAGCGAGACGGAAGTATCAATGCCGCCCGCCGACTGGATCGCCAGCGCCGCACCGAAAATCAGAAGCGCTGCCGCATCGTTGAACAGGCTCTCGCCGCGCAACACGGTATCGGTGTTGCGCGGCACGGCCATGGAAGAGAGGATCGCCGTTGCCGCCACAGCATCCGGCGGTGCGACGATCGCGCCGAGCACCACGGCCGCCGCCAGCGGCAACCCGGCGAGAGCCCAGCCTGCATAGGCCACAGCCGCAGTGGTGACCACGACGCCGCCGATGGCATAGACCACCAATGGCAGCCAGAAACGCCGTGCCGTACCGAGCGGAAAATCAAAGGCGGCATCCATCAGCGCCGGCGCAATGAACAATGCCAGCGCAATGCGCGGATCGAAGGAGAAATGCGGAGCGCCTGGAACCAATGCGAAGACCACGCCGGCCATGGCCAGCATCGACGGATAAGGCAGCTTAAGTTTGCGCGCCACCTGCAGCAGCAGGACGGCGCTCAGCAATAAGATAAGAAGGCTCTCGAAAAAATTCATTCGCCATCGCTATCGGAGAGTGAGGATCTTTGCGGCGCACAAGCTTGCGCCACCGCAAACCTAGCACGATTTTTCTCCGATGAAAGGCGTCCAGCGCCGTCAACCGACACCAAGGATATAAGATTGACCGCGGCTCAATCGGTGGCTTTGCCCACCGTATCGGCCATGACCGCACCCCGCTCGCCGATCGGCAATGGCGGACCCGTCGTCGAATCGCAGAGCGTCTGATGTTCGAGCTCGGCATCGAGTTCTGCACCGACGATCAGGATGCAAACCGAGATCCACGTCCAGACCATGAAGCCGATCAGTGCACCCAACGTGCCATAGGTGATGTTGTAATGGCCGAAATTCTGCAGATAGTAGGAAAACGCGATCGAGGTCACCATCCAGACGACAGCGCTGATCCCGGCGCCCCAGCTCAGCCAGCGCAATTTGGCCTTCTCCCGGCTCGGTCCGAAACGATAGATGACGATCGTTGCCGCCCAGACGATGACGAGCACGACCGGCCAGCGAGCCACCGCGGCAAACATCTCCGCCCAGCTGTCCAGGCTCAGAAGCGCGAACAGCGCCGGGACGACACCGATAGCGGCGATCAGGACCACGGCGAGCACAATCGTTCCGAGGGTAAAGCCGAGCGAAAGCAGGTTGAGCTTGACGAAGCTCCGCTTCTCTTCCTCGCCATAAGCGACATTCATCGCGTCGAACAGCGCCTTCACACCGTTATTGGCGCTCCACAGCGCAACGGCAAAGCTGATCAGGAAGGCGATGCTCAATGTCGACGCCTTCTGCGAGGTCAAGGTGGAAAGTTGCCCGAGCACGAGATCGAATGCGCCTGGCGGCAGGACCATAGACAAAAAGCCGATTTGCTTGCCGAGATCTGCGGGATTGAACACGAAGCCGTAGAGACTGACGAGCACGCCGAGCGCGGGAAACGAAGCAAGCAGGAGGTAATAAGTGACACCGGCACCAATCAGCGTGACCCGATCCTCGACCACTTCGGAGGCGGTTCGCCAAAGCACATCCTTCCAGCCCCGTATCGGGATCTGGCGCGGGCCGGTGGCGTGCCGCCCCCTGCCGTGCTCTGCCTCAGCGTTTGCAACAGGCTCACTTGTCTGGTCGCTCATAGGTCTGCTCTGGTGAAATGCCCTTATTCAATCCACCGGGAGGCCTGGAGTTCCCGGCGCGTGCCGCGAAACGATCAAATGCTATTTCTCCCGCGGCTGTTCGAGCGTGTTTCCTGCGGCAATCATCCTGCCCTGCCGCTTTGCCGGCCGGGCGGTCCAATAGAGATCAAATTCGCGTGTTGGCGACAGCCGTACCGCGCATCGCGGAACCTTGATGCCGTCTTCGCGGTTGATCGGGCAGGAGAAACGCCATGTTTGAACAATCGGACCTCAAGAATGGACGCATCCTCGTCGTGCAGGATGACTTTGTCGAAGAGCTGAAAATCGTCATGGACCTCAACCCAGATGCTTCGGCAGCCAAGATGAGCCTGACCGAGCAGACGATCGCGATATTGCAAGGCTCCGATATCGGCGCTGCCATTTTCGACCACCATCTCGACCATGCCAGTTCCGCGGCAATCGCCGACGCGCTGGCCACGCTCGGCATCCCCTTCACCTTCACCGATACAGACGACCTACTGGCTCTACCGAAACGACTGATGACCTACAGCATGACGGAAAGCTCGCCGGAACTGCAGATGATCGCCCACCAGATGCTGGGTCCCCCGACCTATCATTGAACGCAGGCCGGGCGCGTCAGCCTGGCAGAAGCCATTAGCCGGCTTACATTCCGCGGATACGCAATCCGTCGACAAACACGTCAGCGAGGCGGAACGCATTTGCCTGCCATCCCGCAGTTCCCTGGGATGAATAGAAAATCCCGACAATGGCGCGAAAAAGATCTTCCGGCGGCACGTCGGCGCGGATCATTCCGGCCGCGACCGCCCGATCGAGCAGAAGGCGGATCGCCGCCATCATCCGTTCGGAAGAGTAAGCCTTCAGTTCGGAAGAGCCATGCGCGGCAAGCTGCAGCGCCTCGATCATGCCCTTCTTCGTAGCAACCAGGCGCACATTGGCATGCAGCCAGTTCCTCAGTGCCTCGACCGGATCGCTATCGCGTGCGAGCGCCTCAGCCAGATCTCCGAGAAGGTCGACTTCGTGCCGGTAGACGGCTTCGAAAAGCGCATCGCGCGTGGGAAAATGCCGATAGAGCGTACCTATGCCGACACCAGCTTGCTTGGCCACCGCTTCGAGGCTGGCCTGCGAGCCGCCGCTGCTGAAAATCAGCGCCGCCGCTTCAAGCAATCTGTCCCGGTTACGCACCGAATCGGCGCGAATCTTGCGCGTCGTTGTGCCAGCCTCGTCTCGCATCGTCGAAATAATATCGTTCCCTCTTGATAAACGGAGGATGCCTCCGTATAATTATAGTGCACCGCGAAACCACGAGCGCCCTTTTCCGGTGAAAACCCTAGCCGACCGATCGGCTTTCCGCCTCGAACCGCTGCCCCCCGAACCGGCAGCCACGATCCATACATCACAATCCCTGAATGGAGCACACCATGTCACTCTCCATCAGCCTCACCATCAATGGCCAGTCGCACGCGCTGTCGCTCGATGACCCGCGCGTCACGCTTCTCGATCTCCTGCGCGAGCGGCTTGATCTGACGGGCACCAAGAAAGGCTGCGATCGCGGCCAATGCGGTGCCTGCACTGTACTCGTTGATGGACGGCGGATCAATTCCTGCCTCACCCTGGCCGCCAGCCTTGACGGCGCACAGGTCACCACCATCGAAGGCTTGGCAAGTGGTGACGTGCTGCATCCGGTGCAGGCTGCCTTCATCGCCTGCGACGGGTTCCAGTGCGGTTTCTGTACGCCGGGCCAGATCATGAGCGCCGTCGGTCTGATTGCCGAAGGCAAGGCCGGAGACGATCCCGAGCGCATCCGCGAACTGATGAGCGGCAATATCTGTCGCTGCGCCGCCTATCAGGGCATCACCGAAGCCGTCCTGCAGGCGCAGGCTGTGCTTGAGGAAAGCAATGAGAGGAGCGCCGCATGAACCGCTTCGATTATATCCGGCCGGCAAGCGTGGCGGATGCCATCGCCGCCGCGCGAGAACCGGGATCGGCTTTTCTCGCCGCAGGCACGAGCCAGCTCGACCTGATGAAGATCGGCGTCTCGCGCCCAGAACGCCTGATCGACATCAGCAAGCTTCCAGGCCTCGACCGCATCGACTGGCTCGAGGACGGCAGCGTCCGCATCGGCGCCCTCGTCCGCAATTCCGACCTCGCCTACGACGATCGCTTCCAGCGTACATTCCCCGCGATCGCCGAAGCGCTGCTGTCGGGCGCATCGGCCCAGCTTCGCAATGCCGCCACCGTCGGCGGCAATCTGATGCAGCGCACGCGCTGCGCCTATTTCCAGGACCTGGCAAGCGCCTGCAATCGGCGTGTACCCGGTTCCGGCTGCGACGCCCGCGAGGGAGAAAACCGTCTGCACGCCGTGCTTGGCTGGAGCGAACACTGCATCGCCACCCACCCTTCGGATTTCTGCGTGCCGCTTGTGGCGTTCGACGCCGTCGCCGAAGTGGAAGGCCCCAACGGCACTCGCGAGATTCCGGTGGAATCTCTGCATCTTCTGCCCGGCGAAACGCCGGAGCGGGAAACAACGCTGGAAGCCGGTGAACTGATTATCGGCCTGAGAATCCCCGTGGCAGCAGCCGGATTTGCCGATAACGCGCGCTATCTCAAACTGCGCGAGCGCACCTCTTTTGCCTTTGCTGTCGTCTCGGCGGCAGCTGCTCTACGGATCGAGGACGGCGTCATCCGCAGCGCCCGCATCGCGCTCGGCGGCGTCGCCGCAAAGCCATGGCGCGCCCGCCAGGCCGAGGAAGTGCTTGCCGGTGTCGAAGTGGGCGAGGATGCTTTCGCCAAAGCCGCCGAACAGGCCCTCGCCGAGGCAAAACCATCGGGCGACAACGCCTTCAAGATCGAACTTGCGCGCCGCATTGTCAGGCGCGCCCTGATCCTCGCAGCGGAAGGGACGCCGGACACGATGCCCGCTCTGCCGGCCTCGCCCTTCTCAGCCTTTTCGGGAGCGACCCATGCCGCCTGAAGTCATCGCACTCGCACAACAGAACCCGCGCTACGGCTCGAATTCCGGCCAGCCGCTGACGCGCCGCGACGGCGTGCTCAAGGTTACCGGCCGCGCCACCTATGCCGCCGACAACCATCCCGCCGGCATGCTCCATGCCGTCACCGCCGTGTCACGGATTGCCCGCGGCCGCGTCACGTCACTCAACGTGGCTGCCGCCAAAGCCCATCCCGGTGTCGTCGAGGTGCTGACCCCTGAAAACCGGCCGCCGCTCGCGCATGATCCGGACCAAAAAATGCCGCCCTTCGGCTTCCGCATCGAGGTGCTGCAGGATGACACGGTGCGCTACGTCAACCAGCCGATCGCCTTGGTGATCGCCGAAACGCTGGAAACCGCCACCGAAGGCGCGGCCCTGCTCGATCCGCAATACGCGGTCGAAAGCGCCCGTACGGGGCTCGACAATGGCCAGCATTTCGATCCCGCAGGCGTTGGCATCGGTTCGCCGCCACGGACAACCTTTGGTGATGTCGAGGCCGGACTGGCAAATGCTGCTCGCAGCATCGAAGTGGATTACTCTACACCAGCGCAATATCACAACGCCATGGAGCCCCATTCGGTCGTCGCCGAATGGGATGGCGACCGGTTGATGCTGGACATGCCCAACCAGGCCATGGCGCTGAGCTGCGCCTCCTACGCTGCCTATTTCGGCATCCCGGCCGAAAACGTAACGATCCGCTCGCCCTTCCTTGGCGGCGGCTTTGGTTCGAAGGCGATCCTCAACGGACCGCAAATGCTCGCCATCATCGCCGCACGCATGCTCAAGCGGCCGGTAAAGCTGGCGCTCACCCGGGGACAGATGTACGGCCCCGTCGGCCATCGGGGCCAAACCTGGCAGAAACTGCGCCTCGRCATGGACGGCGACGGCCGGCTGACGGCGCTCCATCACCGCTCTCTCAGCTCCACATCGAGCTTCGACGAATTTCTCGAAGGCGCCGCCAACGCCTCGCAGCCAATCTATGCAAGCCCGGCCATCCTCACGGAACACCAGGGTATCCGGCTCGATATCGGCACCCCCGGGCCGATGCGGGCGCCAGGTCTGGCCTCGGGTTCGGCGACGCTCGAAGTGGCGATGGACGAGGCCGCTGAAGCCTGCGGCATGGATCCGCTCGACTTCCGGCTCGTCAACTACGCCGAAACCGAGCCCGGTACCGGCAGGCCGTTTTCCTCTAAGGCGCTACGCGAATGCTATGCCGAAGGCGCCAAGCATTTTGGCTGGGCCGATCGTCCGCTTGCGCCGCGCCAGATGCGCGACGACAACGGCTTCCTCGTCGGTTGGGGCATGGGCACCGCCGTGTTTCACTGCCCGCACTTCCCCGCTTCGGCGCGCGCCACATTGCGTGCCGACGGCACTGCGCTGGTCGAAACTGCCGGTGCCGATATGGGCCAGGGCGCCTGGACGGCTTTGGCGCAGATCGCAGCCGAAGCACTCGGCCTCGATCCCGACCAGGTCGAATTCCATTCCGGCATTTCGACATTGCCTGATGGCGGCATTGCCGGTGGTTCGGGTCACACCGCAAGTGCGGGCCTGGCGCTCAACAATGCCGGCAAGGATGCCATCGCCCAGCTCTCGGAAATCGCACTCGCCGATCCCGCCTCGCCACTGTTCGGCGCTGGCAATATCGGCGTGACCGCCCGCAACGGCCGCCTCCACCGGCGCGATGATGAAACGCGCAGCGAAAGCTACGCAGAAATCCTCAAACGCGCCGGACGCACCGACATCGTTGGCAGCGCCAAAGCCGCCCGCGACCCGGCAGCCGCTTCGGCGCACGCCATGTATTCACACGGGGCCGTCTTCGCCGAGGTGAAGGTCGACCCCGACCTCGGACAAGTGCGGACAACACGCCTTGTCGGCGCCTTTGCTGCCGGGCGGATCGTCAATCCCCGGCTCGTCCGCAGCCAGTATTTCGGCGGCATGATCTGGGGTGCCTCCTTCGCTTTGTACGAAGAGGCGATCGCCGACCGCAGCACCGGCAGGATCATGAATGCCGACCTGGCGGAATATCATGTGCCCGTCAATGCCGATGTGCCATCGATCGAGGCGATCCTGATCCCCGAGCATGACCCGTACGTCAACCCGCTCGGCATCAAGGGCGTCGGCGAGATCGGTATCACCGGCACTGTCGGCGCCATCGCCAATGCGGTCTGGCATGCGACGGGATTTCGTGTCCGGCGCTTCCCGATCCGGATCGAGGATCTGATCGGCTAACGGCGGTGACATCGACGAACATGATCGGCGGGACGAAAATCCTGCCGATCAGATTCGACAGCGGAATTTCTCTATTCGGCGTGATCGCGCTATCGCCAATAGCGCACGAAGGCGAATTGCTTTGCGTCCGGCGCCCAGCAGGGCACGTTGATCGTGCCCTGGCCTCCAAAGAGAGACAGCAGCATCTTGGGCTGCCCACCCTCGGCCGGCAGCAGCCGCAGCTCGACATCCTCGTCCCGCGGATGGCCTTTCACCCCAGGCTTATAAGCCAGGTAGAGAATATGCCGACCGTCCGGCGAGGGATGCGGAAACCAGTTGACGCGATCGTCGTCCGTCATTTTTTCAAGCCGAGCGCCATCCGGGRCAATACGCCAGAGATCGACCGCACCCTGCCGCTCGCCATTGAACCAGATCCATTGGCCGTCCGGCGTATAGTCGGGGCCATCGCAATGGTCGAAATCATGCGTGACCTGAAATTCCTCCCCGCCTGCCGCCGGGCAGGTAAAGACCTGAAAGGTCTCGCCGCGCTTGGCAACATAGGCCAGCCGCCCACCGTCCGGCGACCAGCCGTGCCAATAGGACGGCGCCTTCTCCGTCACCAGCCGCGGCGTTCCACCGGCGGCAGGCAGGATATAGACCCGGCTCGCGCCAGCTTCCGTCGAGTCACTGATAACGAGCGTCTTCCCATCCGGGGAAATCCCGTGGTCGTTATTGCAGTCCTTTGCGAAGCCGGTGTCGATCTCGACCATGCCCGGATTGCCGAGATCGACCCGATAGAGCCGCCCGTCACCGTTGATGACCAGCGCCTTGCCGTCCAACGTCCAGTTGGGCGCCTCCACCAGGCGCTCCGTCCGGAGCACGGTTTTGACATGTCCCGTCTCAAGGTTGAAAATCGCAACTTCACTTGCCATGCGCTTCTCTTTCCGTCGTCCTCACTACAGCGACTGACGGCTGATGTGAAAGGCCGTCAGCGGCCCGGAAGGGTTTCTAACGCCATCTCGGCAATGAGGTCCATCTTCTCCGGCATGTCCACTTCAATCCACCAGGAGGTGCTCGTGCTCCTTCATCGGCGAAGCCCAGACGACATCGCCTGACTTGAGGTCGGTATTGCCTCTGTCCCGTGCCAGCAATAATCCAAGACCGTCAGCTTCGAGATGAATGATAGCGTCGGCGCCCAGCCGTTCGATATGGGTGATGTGGCCTTTCCACTCCCCTACGCTGCGCGACAGCGCGACATGTTCCGGCCGGATGCCATAGGTCTTGCAGCCTCGCGCCTCAGCGATCGCACCGCTGAACAGATTCATCTTCGGGCTGCCGATGAAGCCGGCGACGAAGGCGGTCTTCGGCCTGTCATAGAGTTCCATCGGGCTGCCGATCTGCTCGATACGGCCGCCGTTGAGCACGACGATCTTGTCGGCCATGGTCATCGCTTCGACCTGGTCATGGGTGACGTAGATCATCGTTGCGCCCAGCCGGTCGTGCAACTCGATGATCTCCATGCGCATCTGCGCCCGAAGCGAGGCATCGAGATTGGAAAGCGGCTCGTCGAACAGGAAGATTTTCGGGTTGCGGATGATCGCCCGGCCGATGGCGACGCGCTGGCGCTGGCCACCCGAAAGCGCCTTGGGCTTGCGGTCGAGCAGTTGCGTAAGCTGCAGCGACTCCGCCACGGCACGGACCTTTTCGGCGATCTCGGCCTTGGGCCGGCCGGCGAGCGACAGGCCGAAACCGATATTTTCCTCCACCGTCAAATGCGGATAGAGCGCATAGGACTGGAACACCATGGCAATGCCGCGCTCGGAAGGCTCGGCATGGGTGACATCGGCGCCACCGATCGTGAGTTGGCCGGATGTTACGTCTTCGAGCCCGGCGATCATCCGCAGCAGGGTCGATTTGCCGCAGCCGGACGGACCGACGAAGACGGTGAATTCGCCAGCTTTCACTTCGAGATTGACGCCCTTGATGACTTCGAGTGCGCCAAAACTCTTGCGCACATCCTTCAGCGTGAGTTCGGCCATCGATTATCCCTTTACGCCGCCCGCCGTCATGCCGGCGACGATCTGTCGGTTGAAGAAGATGAAGACGATCAGCGGCGGTATCGTCACCAGGAGGATGTTCATGAACAGCAGATTGTACTGTGTCGTATACATGCTCTGGAAATTGAACAGGGTCAGTTGCACGGTGACGTTTTCCTTGCCCGGCAAGTAGTAGAGAGGGTTGGTAAAATCGTTGAAGATGGCGATCGACTGCACCACGACATTGGTGACCGTCACCGGTTTCAACAGCGGCAGGATCACCCGGAAAAACACCTGCCAGGGTTTCGCGCCATCGATGATCGCCGCCTCGTCGAGATCGCGCGGGATTGTGGCGATGAACGAGCGATAAAGCAGTGACGAGAACGACAGGTTATAGGCGACCTGGATCAGGATCATGCCAAAAACGCTCTTGAACAGGCCGATCGACTGCAACAGCCATATGGTCGGCACCACCGCCGGCGGCATCATCAGGCCGACGAGAAGAAGAATCTGGGCAACGCCGTTCCAGCGCGTCTTGCGGCGCTGCATGATATAGCCGACCATGGCCGAGAGGATGATCAGCAAGATCACCGCGGCGACGGTAATGACGCTCGAATTGAAGAAGGCGAGCAACAGCTGATAATCCTGCACCTTGACGACGGCGACGAGGTTGTCGACGAAGAGCCAGGAATTCGGCAGGCTGAAATCCAGCCGCGACGCTTCCGAGCGCGACTTCACTGCCTGCAACGCGATGAAGGCGAAGGGCAGGATAAAGATGACGGCGGCGAAGGCCAGCGCGATCAGGCCTGTGATGAGCGGGCGATGGCGTTTCAAAGCTCGACCTCCCGGCGGTTGAACCAGAGCGTCAGCGGCAGCATGACCACGCCGATCAGCAGGAAGAGGATGACATTACCGGCCGTCGACAAGCCATAAAAACCGGCCTGGTACTGTTTGTAGATCACCGAGGCGATGACATCCGAGGAGAAGCCGGGGCCGCCGCGGGTCATCGCCCAGATAATGTCGAAGGACCGCATGCCGCCGATCAGCGACAGCGTCACCACCGTCGCAATGGCCGGCCGGACGAGCGGCAGGGTAATGCGCCAGAACTGCTGCGAGCGTGTCGCGCCATCGATGCGCGAGGCTTCGTAATAATCCGGGCTGATCGCCGCAAGGCCGGCAATGAAGATCAGGGTCGCGAGCCCGACGCCCTTCCAGAGATCGACCAACGCCACTGAAAACAGTGCCAGCGACGGATCGGTCAGCCAACCCGGCCGCGGCAGGTTGATGGCATGGAGCGCGACATTGATGATGCCGCGCGTCGGATGCATCATCACGGTAAAGGCGATGCCGACGCCGATGGTCGAGACCAGCACCGGGAAGAATACCACCGTGCGGAGAAAGCCGCGGGCGAAAATATTGCTGGTGAGCAGCACCGCCAGCATGAGGCCGCAGACTGTCTTCAGGCCCGATGTCGTCACCGCATAGATCAGCGTGTTGGTCAGGCCCTGCACCAGGAACGGCTCGGAAAAGAACTGCTCGAAATTGGTAAGTCCGATGAAGGTCGCGTTCGTCAGGTCCCAGCGCGTCAGGCTGAACCACAGCGATGCGATCGTCGGCGCCAGGAACAGCACGCCATAGATCACGGCGGCTGGCAGGAAGAACCAGAGAGGATAGGGCGAGCGGCGGGCGCCCGGGGAACCATGCTTCATCTTCGCCTCGCAATTTGAGACCGCCCCGCCACATCTAGCGCGACGGAGCGGTCTTCGCCCAGGGAGGAGTTACCAGTTGGGCAGACCCAACTGTTGGGCTTGCTTGCGGACGTCTTCGTCATAGAGCTTGGCCGCATCGGCCGGCTGGCGGATGCCGGTGCCGACTTCGACGGTGATCTGCTCCAGCGCCGGCCCCTTGACCGGCGAGAGGAATTCGAGCGCCGGTGCCGTGCGGCCTTCGGTGTCGAAATAGGGCAGCATGTCGGTGACCGCCGAGGGCACGTTAGCGGGCAGCTTGCAGCCCTTGGTCAGTGACGGACCCTGGGCGGCATTGGTCGCCATCAGGATGTCGCAGCCCTCGACGCTGCCGACGAAGTCGAGGAATTTCTTCGCTTCGTCGATATGCTTGCTGGTTGCCGGGATATAGAGCGCGGCCGGCATCCACACGGTGAGGCCGTTCTTGTTGGCATCGTCGCCGGGCTGGGCGAAGAAGCCGATATCCTTGAGATTGTCCGGATAGTTCTGTTTTATCGCGCCGATGGCGAAGGTCAGCATCGGATAATGCGCCGCCTCGCCGGTCGCCACCATGCGCAGACCATCGTCATAAGTGGCGGCGCCGAAATCCTCGTTCAGATAGCCGCCGTCATGCACTTCCTTGAGGTGCTCGAAGCCTTTGATCGCCGCCGGCGTCGTTGCATATTTCGCCTTGTTGGCGGTGTAGTCATCGGCGAAGTTCGGCACGACCGCCTGGACATTATAATAATCGGCGAGCACGAAGAGCTGCGACGTCCAGGTGTCGTGATAGGTCTGCGCTACCGCCACCTTGCCGGCCGCCTTGATCTTGGCATTGTTGGCCATGAACTCGGCCCAGGTCTTCGGCACCGAGAGGCCGAGTTCCTTATAGATCGCCTTGTTGTAGAAAATGCCGCCGCCCATGGCGGTGCCAAACGGCACGCCATAGACCTTGCCGTCATTGGTCACCACGGTCTTGAACACCGACTGGACATTGGCCTGCGCCGGTAGGTCGCTGACATCGACCAGCGACTTGGCCGGGTTCAGCGCCTTGAACAGAGAGCCGGAATTATAAAGGAACATGTCCGACATCTCGCCGGTGGCGAGGCGCGTCTTGATGATATTGTCGCCGTCGCTGCCGCCCGGCCGCTGTTCGATCTCGATCGACACGCCGGGATGGGCCTTCTGGTAGGCATCAACGAGAGCCTGCATGCCGGCGACGGTGTCAGGTCCGTTGTCGATCAGCAATGACAGGCTCACATCCGCCCAGGCAAGATTGACCCCGCCGGCGACAATCGCCAGCGCGAGCGGCAGTGAAAATCCAAGCTTCATGTTCATGTCGTTCCTCCTCCGAACATTGACATGGTGGCCGGGCGTCAGGCGCCCGGAAGGGTGAAAGCGATGGTGTGGGTTCCGGCTGGCAACACGGTCTCGCCCTCGATGGACTTGCCGGCAAGCGTCGCGTTGCGATAGCGGGGACCGGCATGGAACACGCCTTCGCAGCCGGCCGGCAGCGTGATCGAATAGGCGACCTTGTCGCCCTCGATCTTCCAGGACGCCTCGATCCGACCCTGCGCGACATCGTGATGGGCAGTGAGATGGCCAAGCTCGGCCAGCGGCACCGGCTCGACGATCACCCGTGCAAAACCCGGAGCATCAGGATCGGGGCGGATGCCGGCGACCTGCTCGAACAGCCACTGGCAGACGGCGCCATAGGCATAGTGGTTATAGCTGTTCATGTCCGGATCATAGATCGTGCCGTCACGGCCGATCGCATCCCAGCGCTCCCAGATGGTGGTGGCGCCCTGCACGACCTGATAGAGCCAACCCGGCACGTCCTCCTGCAGGAAGACGCGCGCGGCGAGATCATCGAAGCCGAGCTTGGTCAGCGCCGGCAGCAATGCCGGCGTGCCGATGAAGCCTGTGCCGATCTTGTAGTCGGCATCCTCTATGACCCGGCGGAAATGCGCCTTGGCCGCCTCGAAATGCTTTTCCGGCACGAGATCATAAAGGAAAGCCAGCGCATAGGACGTCTGGTCATTGTGGGCCAGACGGCCTGAGGGCGCGATGAACTCTTCCTCGAAAGCATCCTTGATCGCCTGGACGCGCTTTTCCATCTCGGCCTTCAGAGCCCGATCGCCGAGCACATCGGCGATGCGGGCCAGCAGCGAGGTTGAGATGAAGTGATAGATCGTCGCGGCGCAATCATCGGCAATCGTCGGCCGCGGCTTGCGATTGTCGCCCACCGGCTGCAGCCAATCGCCGAAGGTGAAGCCACGAGCGCCCCAATGCGACGGCGGACGCACCAGCGGACCATCGGAGATCGACCAGACGAAATCCACCCATTTGCGCATCGCCGGCAGGCATTCGGCCAGCACGTCGCGATCGGCATAATGTGTGTAGAGCACCCAGGGAATGACAACGATCGCGTCGCCCCAGCCGGTCGAGCCGGCAAAGCCGGGAAAATGCTGCGGATGCAGCCGCGTCGGATCGGGCGAGAAATGCGACACCGCACCATCCTCGCGCTGGTCGGCCATCACGTCGCGCAGATATTTGCGCAGAAAACTCTGGCTGTCGGTCAGCCAGCAGGCCGTGGCGGCAAAAACCTGGGCATCGCCGGTCCAGCCGAGGCGCTCGTCGCGCTGCGGGCAATCGGTCGGCACTTCGATGAAATTGGCGCGCTGCGACCAGATCGTGTTCTGCACCAGCCGGTCGACCAGTGCATTGCCGCTGGCAAAACCGGCCTTCAGCTCCGGCACCGAGGAAATCGGCACGGAATGGATTGCCTTGATCACCGCACCGCCCTTGAGCGTCAGCCGCGCATAGCGATAACCCTGGAAGGTGAAGGTCGGCGCATAGGTTTCGTCACCGGCGCCCTTGAGGATGTAGACCGTCTTGGCTTCGGCGGTGCGGAAATTGCGGTTGTCGAACTCGCGACCGGGCGCCAGCACCTCGGCATGTTCAACCGCCACCTCCGCACCGGCAGGACCGGAGACGATGTAGCGGACATAGCCGCCGACATTCTGGCCGAAATCGTAGATCGTCCGGCCTTCGGCGTCGCTCCACTGTTCGACCGGCGCAATCGGCGCAAGTTCCCCGACCGGCGCCGTCTCGTGAGCGACGAGCAGTGCCTTGTCGAAGGCCAGCGCCTCCACCGCGCCGTCATCGCTCAGCGATTCAAGGCGAGCGTCATAGACCTCGCCGAAATAGATGCCGTTCTTGAGGATCGGCAGCTTGCCGCTCTTCCAGCTCGTGTCGGTCTTGACGATCAGGCCCTGCGGACTGACGAGCTCGGCAATCGCACCGGCACGCTCGCCCCAGGTATTAGGGATCGGATGTTTGCCCCACATCAGCGGCGAACGATACCAGCCGTCGCCGAGCCAGATCTCGATCCGGTTCTCGCCGGCCTTCAGCAGGCCTGCCACGTCATAGCGCTGGTAGCCGATGCGGTCGTCATAGCAGGTCAGGCCAGGCGTCAGCAGGTCGTCGCCAACGCGGGCGCCATTGATGAAGCAGCGATAGAGGCCAAGCGCCGAAATGAACAGATCGACGGCGGCGGGAACGGCATCGAGCGAGAATACCTTGGCGACATGCCAGGCTCGCGTCCCCTGCCCTTCATCGCCGATGGCGGCGATCATCTCGCCTTCCCATTGGCGCCGATCGAGGCGCGCGGTTCTCCGCGAATGCATGTTCATCACCATCCTCCCATTCCCTGCCGTTCTGTGTAGAACGTTCTCCGTATAACGTTCTACACATGTTGACGCAAGCAGATTTTTCGTATGGTAGTGAATGAAGCGGCGTCCCTGTCAGGCGTCCGGAGAAAAACCATTCGCGAAAAACCCCAGAGCCGGATCACCATCCGCACCGTTGCCGCCGATGCCGGCGTTTCCGTCGCCGCGGTGTCGAAAGTGTTGCGCGATGCCTATGGCGTCAGCGACGAGATGCGGCAGAAGGTCAACGGCACGATCGCCAAGCTGGGTTATCGGCCCTCCAAGCCGGCGCGCGGTCTGCGCGGCAGCACTTTCACCATCGGCATCCTGCTGGTCGACATCGAAAACCCGTTCCTGCCGCAGATCATCGAAGGCATCCGCGAAGAACTCCGGGCGTCGAATTACCAGGCGATGATCGGTGTCGGCAGTGCGCAGGTCACGCTTGAGACCTCGCTGGTCGATTCCATGATCGACCATAAGATGGACGGGCTGATCCTGGTCGCGCCACGCCTGCCGGCGGCAATGGTCGAGGATTTTGCCCGCCATATCCCGATCGTCACCATCGGCTATCATCATGCGGACGCGACCGGCTTCGACACCATCAATACCGACGACCAGAAAGGCGCCGAAATGATCGTCGACGCACTGGCCTCTGCGGGCCATCGCGACATCGCCATGCTCACTTTGGCGGAGCAGGACGGCCACAAGGTCTCCGTCGTCTATCAGCGCGAGATCGGCTACCGCCGTGCCATGCAGCGCCTGGGCCTGGCCGATTACGTTCAGCTACTACAGATGCCGGTGCAATCCGCCGCCGATGCCAACCGCAGACGCGAGATCATCGCCGGCTTCCTGTCAAAGCCGGACCGGCCGCGCGCGATCTTCTGCTGGAGCGATCTCGACGCGATCCAGCTCCTCGCCGCCGCGCGCCAATTGGACATAAGGGTGCCGGAGGATCTCGCCGTGGTCGGCTTCGACAATTCGCCGATCGCCTCAAACCCGATGTTCGATCTGGCCAGCATCGATCAGTCGGGCAACAGCCTCGGCCGGCTGGCGACCAAGGCATTGCTGTCCCGGCTTGATGGCCGGACCGCGGCGGAGCATATCCAGATCGAACCAAGACTAATCGCCCGGAGCAGTCTCGATCACGCCTCTTCCACCGAGGTTTCGTAGCGCGCCGGAGAGCTAGCTGTCACCACGCTCGCGCTGGATCGCAGCCGCTGCCGCGGAACTGCGAACGACGAGCGTGCAGGGCAATCTCTCGATCCGAGGTTCGAGCGTCTCCCCCTTCGATAGGCCCAGAATTGCCAGCCCGGCCCGATGGCCGAGCTCCTTGAGCTCCATATCGATCGTCGTCAGTGGTGGCCGGGTCTGCTTGGCGACGACACCCCAATTGTCAAAGCCGACAACCGAAATGTCGTCGGGTATGGAAATGTATCTGTCGCGCAACGCATCCATGACGCCGCGGGCGATCTCGTCGCTGCCGGCGAAAATCGCATCCGGCTTTTCACCTGACCGGGAAAACACGGTTTCGATTGCGGCATGGCCCCATTCCTCGGACCAGTCCCCGAACATGACGTCCGCGGGCGCCGCAACCATTTCCTGGTAGGCCTTTGCCCGCAGGCGTGCGGCGAGATAGTCGCGTTCTCCGGTGATATGCAGGATGCGCTGCCTGCCGAGGCTCTGCAGGTGTTCGACGGCGAGCCGCGCGCCCTGCGCGTCGTCGGGATGGAAGCTGACACTGTCCTCGGGGCCCTGTGCAAAGACATAGATCACCGGAATCTTCAGCCTGGTCAGTTCCGGTGGCGGCTCAAGGTCGATGCGGGTGGCGGTGAAGATGATGCCGTCCACCTGCCGGTCGAGCAGCGTCTCGATATGCAGTTTCGACAGCCGCGGATCGTTGTTGGTGGCGCAAAGGAAGAGCGAGACGCCGTGGTCGACCAGCACTTCCGACACGCCTGACGCCATGGGCAAGGTCAGGCGCCCATAGGTGTCATTGGTCAGCATGCCGATCGCATGGCTACGCCGGGTCAGCAACCCCCGCGCGAGCGCATTCGGCCGAAATCCGATCTCCTCGGCGATCCGGCGGACCTTTTCGCGGGTCTCCGCATTGGTCCGGCCGGTGCCGTTGAGCGCGTTGGAGGCTGTCGCAATGCTCACCCCCGCAGCCTTCGCCACGTCCCGGATCGTGTGCCGTCCGGTGCTCGGTTCCTTCAATTCAGCCCCCATACATCTGGCTTGCTAAAACCTTTTATCAGAAATAATCTAGCTGCTAAAAGGTTTTATCAAAAACCTGGATTTTTGATGCACACAGACTGTCGACATCAAAAATTTTCTCTATTAACGTCGCCTCCGTTCCGATGCCCCAAGGGCTCAAACAAGAGAAGGGGAACTCGCATGTACCGTTTGAAATCCACGATTGCCGCTCTTGCGCTGCTGGCGAGCTCTTCTCTCGCCCATGCCGAAGAAATCACGCTATGGGTGCGGACGTCTTCCGGCGCCGTGCTCCAGGGCCTGGCTGACAAATACAATGCCTCGCATTCCGACAAGGTCCATGTGACCCAGATCACCGCCGAACAGATGGTGCCGAAGCTCGGTGCTTCGATCGCCGCCGGCGCGGCTCCGGATGGCGCCGTCCTCGACCTGATCTACCTGCCGACCTTCGCTTCCAATGACAGCCTTGAGGACATTAGCAATTTCGTCAAGGGCCTGCCCTATTCCGCCGCACTCAGCCCCTCGCATATCCGCCTCGCCACCTATGACGGCAAGATCTATGGCGTGCCGGCGCTGCCGGACGCCTCGATCATCGCCTACAACACCGACCTGTTCAAGAAAGCCGGCCTCGATCCGAACAAGGCGCCGGCTTCGCTCGAAGAGATCGCGGCCGATGCCAAGAAGATCCATGCGCTCGACAAGGAAACCTACGGCTTCTATTTCGTCGCCAATTCCGGCAGCTGGCTGATCTATGACTTCCTGCCGCATCTCTGGGCGGCCAATGCCGATGTGCTGAGCGATGACGGCCGCAAGGCGACCGTCGATACCCCGGCACTGCGTGACACCATCGCCGCCTACCGCGACATGTGGAAGGCCGGCGCCATCCATCCGACCGCGCGTTCGGGCAATGGCAACAACGCCGTCGAAGCCTTCGCCTCGGGCAAGGTCGGCATTCTCATGACCGGCTCCTATATCGTCAACCTGCTGACCAGCAAATATCCTGATGTCAAGTTCGCCGTCGCCCCGATCCCGGGACCGAAGGGCGGCGTCTCGAGCTTTGCCGGCGGCGACACGCTGGCGCTGATCAAGGGCATCAACGACGCCAAGAAGAAGGTCGCCCTCGACTTCGTGAAATTCTACATGGAGCCGGAACAGCAGGTCTACATCACCCAGGAATCCGGCATGCCGTCGCGCACGGACCTGGCCAAGGAGGCCTATTCCAAGTTCGACCCGCGCAACCTCGTGGCCTATGACATCCTCGCCAAGGCGCGCACGCCCTATACTTTCTCTTCGGACGAACTCTTCGTCAGCCGCACCGGCCCGTTCATCAACCTGATCCAGGGCACGATTTTTGGCGAGGATGTGGATGGATCGATCAAGAAGGCGCAGGATGATTTTACCAAGATCCTGGACCGTACAAACCCGCAATAAGAACCCCGCCCCAAACTTGCGGGGTCAAACCGCTGGTCTCGACCCGTCCTTCGGACCCCCACAAGGGGAGGGGCTTAACCTGCCGCTCCGCTGCGCGACAATCGAGGCAAGGAGCGCGCCACGAGTCTTCTCCCCCCTTGTGGGGGAGATGGCCGGCAGGCCAGAGAGGGTCTTCGCCAAGACCGACGCGCCTATAGAATTACCGAGGAACACCATTGCCCAACCCGCCGACAACGGACAGAGAACCGCCAACCTCCGGCGACCCGGAGCCGAAGGGCTGGCTCGGCCTGGCCTTCATCCTGCCCGGCTTCCTGTTCATCCTCGTCCTGTTTCTCGTCCCGCTCGCCATGACCATCTGGATGAGCTTTTACAATTGGCCGCTGCTCGGCCGAAAAAAGTTCATCGGCCTCGCCAACTACAGCGAGTTGCTCGGCGACAACCAGCTCTGGCATTCGCTCGGCTTCACGATCCTCTACACCGTGCTGGTCACGGCCGCGATCTTCATCGTTGCCTTCCCGCTGGCGCTGCTGGTCGACCGGCCACTGCGCTCGGCCGGCTTCTTCCGCACCATCTTCTTCATGCCCGTGGTCATCGGCTTCGGCGCGGCGTCGACGCTCTGGATGTGGCTGCTCAATCCCGATAGCGGCGTCTTCGCCGAAGTGCTGCGCGGCATCGGCCTGATCAGTTCTGCACCCCGGCCGCTCGAAGGTTTCTGGACCGCACTCGGCGTCATCATCCTCATGGTCGTCTGGAAGACCTCCGGCTTCACCATGGTCATCCTGCTCACCGGCCTGCAAAGCATTTCCAGCGACGTGATCGAAGCGGCAAAGATCGATGGCGCCAGCGTCTTCAACCGCTTCCGCCGCATTACCCTGCCGCTGATGCGCAATTCGCTGGTGTTGGCGCTGGTACTCAACGTCACCTCTTCCATGCTCGCCTTCGACCAGTTCTTTATCATCACCCAGGGCGGGCCGGAAAACTCGACGATCTCGGCGGTGTTCTCGATCTACCTGGCGTCGTTCTCGTCCTACCGGCTGGGTTACGGCTCGGCGCTCTCCTTCGCCCTGCTCATTGTGCTGGTCSCCATCAGCGCCATTCAATTCGTGCTCCTGCGCGAGCGTCCGGAGGAAGGCTGATGAACACCGCCACGCCCAAATCCGCGAGCAATTCTGAGGGCCGCCAGGTCGGCTATCTGCTCTTCCTGCTGGCCTCGATCCTGTTTGCCATCTTCTTCATCATGCCGATCGTCTGGTCGGTCGCCAATTCGTTCAAGCCTGCAGCAGAGGCGCTTGCCAATCCGGCGGCTCTGTTCTCCAAGACCTTTTCGCTGGAAAACTATCATCGGCTCGAACATGTCGGCGCCGGCTGGTATGTCTATGCCGCCAATTCGGTGATGATCGCCATCGGCACTGTTGTCCTGACCGTCATTGTCTCGGTGCCATCAGGCTACGGCTTTTCCAAGTTCCGCTTTCCCGGTCAGTCGATCCTGTTCATCCTGATCATGGCGACGATGATGATCCCGTTCCAGTCGATCCTGACGCCGCTCTTCCTGATCCTGAAGCTGCTCGGTCTGCAGAACAACCTGTTCGGCCTGGTGCTGATCTACGTCACCTTCCAACTGCCATTCTCGGTGTTCATGATGCGCAACGCTTTCGACGCCGTGCCGAAGGCGCTGATCGAGGCCGCACGTATCGATGGCGCCTCGCAGGCGACGATCCTCCGCCGCATCATGCTGCCGATCGCACTGCCCGGCGTGGCGACGGTCGCCATGTTCGCCTTCCTCAATTCCTGGAACGAGTTCCTTGCAGCCCTGATCTTCCTGTCGGATGAGAACAAGTTCACCCTGCCGATCATGCTGGTCAACGTCTCCTCCGGCCTCTACGGCATCATCGATTGGGGTGCGCTGCAGGCCGGCATCGTAGTGACCATGATCCCCTGCATCATCCTCTTCCTTCTCTTGCAACGCTATTATGTGCGCGGCCTGACGGCCGGCGCCGTGAAATGACCGGCGGCCCCGCCGCTCAAGGAGTTCCCATGCCCATTGCCCAAAAACCCGCGACGCAATCGGGGACCGAGTCCCAGCCGCGATCGCCGATCGAGCGCTATCTCCCGGCCGACCACGCCCGGGTCAGCTTCTATGGCGGCTTCTGGAAAAGCTGGACCGAGACCGTCCGCGATGTCACCATTCCGACCCAGCACATGCGGCTGGAGGAAGAGGGGTTTCTCGAAGTGCTGGATTTCGACAAGCCGCCCGCCCCGCTCGTCCGCCCGATCCAGCCGAGCGGCCTTTCCATGCAGCATTTCTTCGATTCCGATTTCGGCAAGTGGATCGAGGCGGCAAGCTATACGCTCAAGAACAATCCCAACCCCGACATCGAAGCCAAGATCGACTCCATCGTCGAAAAGCTCGAACACGGCCAGATGGCCGACGGCTATCTCAACAGCTGGTTCATCCGCCGCGAGCCCGACAAGCGCTGGACCAATCTGCGCGACCTGCACGAAATGTATTCGATGGGCCACCTGCTCGAAGGTGCCGTCGCCTATTTCGAGGCAACGGGAAAACGCCGCTTTCTCGACGTGATGATCCGCGCTGTCGACCACATCATCGACACCTTCGGCCGCGAGCCGGGCAAGCTGCGCGGCTATGAAGCGCACGAGGAAATCGAACTGGCGCTGGTCAAGCTCTACCGCGTCACCAAGGACCCACGCCACCTGAAGCTCGCCACCTATTTCATCGACGAGCGCGGCCGGATGCCGTCCTACTACGACGAAGAGGCACGCAAGCGCGGCGACGATCCGGCAAAATACGTCTTCCACACCTATGCCTATAGCCAGGCGCATATGCCGGTGCGCGAACAGACCCAGGTCGTGGGCCACGCCGTGCGCGCCATGTATCTGTTCTCCGCCATGGCCGACCTCGTTATCGAGAATGATGACGACAGCCTGAGAAGCGCCTGCGACCGATTGTTCGACAATCTCGTCGGCCGCCAGCTCTATGTCACCGGCGGCCTTGGCCCTTCGGCCTCCAACGAGGGTTTTACCCGCGAATACGACCTGCCCAACGAAACGGCCTACGCCGAGACCTGTGCTGCCGTGGCGCTCGGCTTCTTCAGCCACCGGATGGCGCAGATCGAATTGGACAGCAAATTCACCGACAAGCTGGAAACCGTGCTCTATAACGGTGCGCTCTCCGGCATTTCCCGTGACGGTGAGCATTATTTCTATGAGAATGTGCTCGAAAGCCACGGCCAGAACCGCCGCTGGAAGTGGCACTACTGCCCCTGCTGCCCGACCAATATCGCCCGCATGATCACCTCGCTCGGCCAATATTTCTATTCGACCAAGGCCGATGAAGTGGCGATCCATCTCTATGGCGAAAACTCAGCCGAACTGTCGATCGGCGACGCTTTCCTGCACCTCAGGCAGACGACCGAATATCCCTGGAATGGCGACATCCGCATCTCGCTCGGCCTCGACAAGCCTAAGCGTTTCACCCTCAGGCTACGCATCCCCGGCTGGTGCCGCGATGCCAAGGCCTTCGTCAATGATGAAAGCGTCGAACTCGACGTGACCAAGGGCTACGCCGCGATCGAGCGCGAATGGCGCGACGGTGACGAGCTACGGCTTGCCTTCGACATGCCGGTCGATCGCCTATACGCGCATCCAGCTGCAACGGAGGACAATGATCGCGTTGCCCTGCGCCGTGGCCCCGTGATCTTCTGCGTCGAGGAAACCGACCTCGGCACCGAACCGCAACGCCTGCGGCTGTCATCCGATGGTGAGATTGTCGCTAACTATGATGCGGCACTGCTCGGTGGCGCAACTGTTCTCGAAGGCGATGCGCTAGAAGCCGACGCCTCGGACTGGAAGGACATGCTCTATCGCACGGCACCGCCAGTGTTGAAGCCGAAACGTTTCAGGGCCATCCCTTACCATCTCTGGGCTAACCGTGAGCCGGGCGCCATGGCCGTCTGGCTGCACGAAAAGTAAGGAAACCGCGATGGCACGGCTCCAACTGCGCAACGTGGTCAAGTCCTACGGCACTTACGAAGCCGTGCGCGGCATCAACCTGGAAATCGAAGACAACGAATTCGTCGTCTTCGTCGGCCCATCCGGCTGCGGCAAGTCGACGACGCTACGCATGATCGCCGGTCTGGAACACATCAGCGCGGGCGACATCATCATCGGCGACCAGGTCGTCAACCGGCTCGGTCCGGGCAAGCGCGACATTGCCATGGTGTTCCAGAATTATGCGCTCTATCCGCATATGAGCGTCCGCGAAAACATCTCCTTCTGCCTCGAACAGCAAAAACTGCCGAAATCCGAGATCGACGCCCGCATCATGCGCGCCGCCGAAACGCTGCATATCACCGAGCTCCTGTCGCGCCGCCCCGGCCAGCTTTCCGGCGGCCAGCGCCAGCGCGTCGCCATGGGCCGCGCCATCGTGCGCAATCCAAAAGTCTTCCTGTTTGACGAACCGCTCAGCAATCTCGACGCCAAGCTGCGCGTGCAGATGCGCACCGAGATCAAGCGCCTGCACCAGCTTCTGCCGACGACGACCGTCTATGTCACACATGACCAGGTCGAGGCGATGACCATGGCCGACCGCGTCGTCGTCATGAACGGCGGCATCATCGAGCAGGCCGGCCCGCCGCAGCAGCTCTACCACCATCCGGTCAGCCAGTTCGTCGCCGGCTTCATCGGCTCGCCGTCGATGAATTTTCTCAACGCACGGCTGGAGACGGAAGGCGATGGCTTGGTCGTCGTGCTCGACGAGGGCAGCCGCCTGGCCGTTCCCCCTGCCCGCGCTCGGGACTATCGCAGCCACGCCGGCAAGCCGGTCATCCTCGGCATTCGTCCGGAATCGATCTCGAGCCTAACCCCAAAACCCGGCTTCGAAACCTTTCAGGCGAATATCGATCTGGTCGAACCGCTTGGCCCGGAAACCATGATCTATTTCAACATCGGACCCGTCAGCCTCTGCGCCAGCGTCGATCCGGAAAGCGATCCGAAACCCCGCGCGACCATGCCGCTGTCCTTCAATATGAACCGCATGCATCTCTTCGATCCCGTCAGCGGCAAGTCATTAGCCGGCTAATACATCACACGAATTGGTGCGGCCGCGCCGGGAGGGTTGCAAGCGGCGAACGGCTCGCATAGTGAACCGCTCCATCGACTGAGGGCCGGGGCATGGAAGAACAGCAATTGCAGGGGCAGCCGGATACGGGCCGGGTGCGCGGATCGAATACGCAGGTCGTCCATGACACGCTGCGCCACGAAATCCTGGCTATGACATTGCCGCCCGGCAGTCCCCTCGACGAGGTCGGCCTTTCGGAGCGGTTCGGCATGTCGCGCACGCCGGTGCGCGAAGCCCTGCTGCGCCTCGCCGCCGACGGACTGGTGACGACGCTGCCCAACCGCAACACCATCGTCGCCGCAATCGACTTTGCGGCGCTGCCGCCCTATTTCGAAGCTCTGACGCTGATGTATCGCGTCAGCACCCGCGGGGCGGCGGAGCATCGCGGCGGCGCGATGATGGCCGCGATTCGCCATCACCAGCAGGCTTTCGCCGCCGCGGTCGAGAGGCGCGACGCCTATACCATGATCGACGCCAACCGAGAGTTCCACGTCGCCATCGCCGAGGCCACGGGAAATCCCTACTATGTCAGGTTCTTCGCCCGGCTCCTCGACGAGGGCCGCCGCATTCTGAGGCTCTACTACTCCACCTTTGACGACCGGCTGCCGCGCCAATATGTCGACGAGCACGAGGAAATGATCCTCGCCATTGAATCGGGCGACGTCGCCCGCGCCGACCATCTGGCAATCGCCCATGCGCGGCAGATCGTGCGCCAGATACAGGAATATGTGGCACGCGACCTGCAGAGGCCGATCGAGATCGGGCTGGATTAGAGCATTCAGGGAACCGGATCAGTCTCATTGCCGGTCGAATGCAACGAAGATAGGGATGTCTACCTAAAGTCGCCACGACACCCGTCTAAATACACTTTCCTTGCATCCGTCGTTGTGCACTATATCCATACACTCTCCGGAATTGGATGCTTCAAATGGCAAACGTTTTCATATCGTATTTCAGCGTCGACAAGGAACATGCAAAGTGGTCGCCGGACGGGCTCACCGAGCGAGGCTTGCCTTTCCCCGGCGTGCGGGCATTCGGCGGCTGGACCGCAAAGCGTCCAGCAAGTTTCTTCAAGAACGAGCAAAACGTCATCGGGGAGTCGAAGAACCAGACAGCGGCACATGTAAAACGCCGGACCCGCGCCTCTTTCGTGTCCGCGCTTTCGCTGGCTGGCCTTGTTTGTTTCACCGGCACAGGCAACAGCGCAGTCCCTGCCCTCGAGCAACAGAACCAAAGAGAGCGCATAGACCGCGAGCCAAACGCCGCTGTCGAAATGTCGAATGGTCCTGTCACAGATCTTGACAGAAAATTCAAAGACACAAGTCAGGCAAATGCCTTGGTCGCAGAGATTTTGCAACGAGCCCACGGCCCCCAGGGGTCGTTGTCGCATGACAACGAGGGCAAGGCTTCTCTCTTCCGACGTCGATCTGCTGCCCTGGATGGATTCGCAGGCGCAACGGCGCATTTGGGAGATCCGACGGATGAGATGGCAGCCCTCTCGGCAAGCATAGTTATCGATCGCAACCGTGTGGCAGCAGATCCAACAAATATCGAACTTTTGAAAAGTCTATCCGCACATCTTGATCGCTTTGCGGAGTTGATAATACGAATTGATGCCCCTACCGGATTAGCTTTCTACCAGGAGAGTCTCGACATTCGGCGCAAGCTGCTTTCGAAAAACCCTGATGATGATCAGTTGCAACATGACATGGCGATGGCGCTCAGCAACGTCGCGCATAGTCAAGCTCAAAGCGACCCGGCTGCGGCAAGCGAAAATTATCGCGAGGCCCTCGAACTATTTCGCAAACTGTCCAAGAAATCGCCAGGAAATACCGAGTATCAACTCCATATCGCCACAACTCTTGAAAACATGGCAGATTTGGGAACATTCGCCCGTGCCCAACCTGGTTCCGCACTTCAGCTCCTGCAGGAAAGCTTGGTCATTCGACGCAAATTCGCGGCGGCGGCGCCTGCCAACATTGAGTTTGAACGCGCTGTATTTGAGACTTTGAACAAAATCGCGGGCGTAGAAGAGCGCACCGATTCGGTAGCATCGCTTGCAACCTACGTTGAATGTCTTCGCATTGCCCGAAATCTTCTGACGAAAGAGCCAACATCATATGAAATCCATGTGAAAATTTCCCGCACACTCAACAAAATTGGGGAACTGACACGTCCAAATGACCCGTTTGAAGCAAATAAGTATTATGAAGAAAGTATTTCCAATTTTAACAGCATGACGGATGAGCAAAAGAACAAGGTAGAGGCGAAATATCAAATGGCGACGGCGTTGCGGGGAATAGGCGACAGTCTCGTCAATATTGATCGGTCGACCGCCGTTCAATCTTACGAGAAGAGCCTTGTCGTCCAGCGCGAAATCGCGCTCGCAAGTCCGCGTGACAAGAGGATTCAGGGCGACCTAGCCGGAGCGTTGGCCAGAATGGCAGAGGTCGAGTCGGATGCTAACCCGACGTTGGCGCTGCAATATTATCAACAAAGCGTCGATATTCTTCAAACGCTAGAAAAAAATTATCCCGGTGATAATGAATTTAAAGAAAATATATCTACATTTCTAACCGGCATGTGCCTAATTCTTGAAAACATTGATCCTCATAAGGCTCAAGGATATTGCCATGAGAGCCTTATGGTCGCACAAAAAATCAGCGATCTAGAGCCTCATAACATTACACTTCAACAGAATCTAATTGGAAGATTGGGTGAGGTCGCTCAAGTTATCAGTCCGGTTGATGCAGATACAGCCGCCTCTTATTATCAGGAAAGGGTCGCTATCGCCCGAAAGCTGACAGCGGCCGAGCCGAGCAATAGAGATTTCAAAACTGCCCTGTCACAAAGCATCGCCGACCTTGCCAAATTCAAAAGTGCAAGCGACCCAGACTCAGCCGATTCTCTTTATCAAGAGAGTCTAAAGATCGAACGCGATTTGGCGAACACGGATCCAGACAATCTCAGTTATCAGGCTGACATGTCAGCAACGTTGAATATTATAGCTTCGCTTCATATAGCAAACAATCCGGATTATTCGAGAACATTTCTTGAAGAGTCAGTGGCAATACTGAGAAAGTTGGTAGCAGCAGAACCATCCAACATTCGGTTCCAGAACGATTTGGCCGTCAACCTACGCAACCTTGCGGCGATAATCAGGGCGTCAGATTCAACCACCGCCATCGATCTCTTTCAAGAAAGTCTCGATGTCGCGCGGAAACTGGCGCTCAGCCAGCCCGAAAGCTCCGATGCCAGGTTGGACGAGGTGACCGCTTTGGTCGGCTTGGCTATGGTTGACAAAGATACAGAGGCGAATGTCGCATCCGCACTCAAAATTCTGCAATCCGCTGATCAGCAAAGCTTATCCGCAGAGGAACAAAATTCGATACCTCGCCTGACGCGATATCTCGCCAAGCTAAAGCAAAATTTAGCATATCGTGCGCTGATGGATCGGAATTTCCAACTCGCCGAGGTCAAGTCCAGAGAGGCTGTGGCGCTCGAGCCAGACGCAATGTGGTTCAAAGCGAGCCTGGCGCACGCTCTCATGTTTCAGAACAAGATCGCTGACGCTGACGCCATATACATGAGCATGCGAGGCCATAGCGATAACGGCAAGACCTGGGAACAAGAAGTGTCGGACGATTTCCAATCTCTCCGGGCAAACGGCATAACCCATCCCCATATGACGGAAATCGAAGCGAAGTTCGCTGCTCCCACGCAGCCCATCGTCCCACAGCAGTAACGGCCGGTAGCGCGCTCCATCCAAAAAAGACGGACGCTAACCCAGCACTCCGCCGCAATCCCGCACCATCTGCCTCAGCCGCGTGAACACTGCGGGCGACTGGCGCACGCCGTCATGCTCGAATTCGTTCGTCACCCATGTCCGGACATTGCCGACATGTTTCGCGGTTTCCAGCGACAGGTCGGCATCGACATACATATCGTCGAAATAGATCGCCGCGGCCACCGGCACCTCATTTGAAGCCAGCCTTGCCAGATCATAGAGCGGCTCAAACCGGTCATAGCTCGCCAAGGCCTCGACCGCATCACGGAAAGGACGGAGCGAGCGGATTTCCTCGAACATCCACGGATACATCATCTCGCCGGTCAGCAGCAGCGGCCGGCTCTGCTCGCCGAATTCGGTAAATTCCGAGCGGATGCGACTGGCCGCCCAGTTCGTTGGCCCCTTGCCCTGACCGTAGATGCTTTCCTGGAGACCGGCGAACATCGGACCATTGTCATAGGATGTCAGCGACATGACCGAGCCGAGGAAACTGTCGGACAGACGTGTTTGCTCGGGATCGGAAAACGCTTCGTCCACCAGCCAATGGATGTTTTCATAGCCCGGCGCCATGCCGAAATCGATGCCGATGGTCTGTAGCCGCCGCACCGTCAGCCGGTCGCCGTCCGGCAGGCGGACGTCATTGGCTGTGATATGGTCGGCGATCTTCGCGATCCGGTCGAGATCGGCCGGATAGCGCTTGTAGTATTCGCGGTTCTTGGCGGCGACACGGGGATAGGTGCGGCGATAGACGTCGTCCGCCGTCGCTGTCAGCCCCGCCAGCCCGCCAGTCACGTAGCAGGCGGCCAGCCCGTCCGGCGCTTGCGACAGATAAGTCAGCGTCAGGAAGCCGCCATAGCTCTGGCCGAGCGTCTCCCAGCGATTGCCGCCATAGATGGTTTTGCGCAGATGCTCGCAATCGGCGATAATGCTGTCGGCGCGGAAATGGCGGAGATAGTCCGCTCCCGCCTCGCCATCGGCAAACGCCGCCATCGTGGTGCTTTCAATGCGCGTGCTGCGCCCCGTGCCGCGCTGGTCGATCAGCACGACGCGATGGGTCTTCAGCGCCTCGCCGAGCCAGGAAGGACCGCCACCAACCGGCCGCGGCGACTTGCCGCCCGGGCCGCCCTGCAGAAAGAGCAGCAGCGGCAGTTTCTCGCTTTTGCGCATCGCATCGCAGGCCTCGCGGGCGAACATTTTGATCGATGCGCCATCCGGCCGCTTCCAGTCCAGGGGCACATCGATCAGGAGGTCGCGGATGTGAATGCCGGGGATCGTATATTCACTGACGAGCATGGCGCTATCCTACTCAAAGTCTGTCGACATATTGCCTACAATCGGCCTATGTTGGAATCAAGCATCTGATTTGGCTTGAGTTACGGATATATAGCATGGCGCATCCAGCCTGGCCGCACCCCGTTCCCGCAATTACTGGAGATGAGCGGCAGGCCCGCCTCTCCCGCCTGCGCAAGAGCATGGCGGACAATGGCATCGCTGCCACTTTGCTTGGGCCTACCGAGAGCCTGCGCTATTTCACCGGCCTCGTCTGGCACCTGAGCGAACGGCTGCTCGGCGCCGTGGTGACCGGTGACACGCTCACCTATATCGTCCCCGGCTTCGAGCGCAGCCGGGTCGAAACCCTGCCGCGCCTGCCCGGCAACATTCTCGTCTGGGAGGAAGAGGAGCGTCCCAGTGCACTGGTCTCCAGCCTGGCCGGCGCCTCGGGCAAGCTCGCGCTCGACGACGCGTTGCCGCTCGCCTTCTACCACGCCTTCGCCGAAGAAATCGGCGCGACACGGCTTGTCGATGGCGGCCCGATGATCCGGGCGCTGCGGCTTTTGAAGTCGCCGGCGGAAATCGCGCTGATCCGATATGCGATGGGCATCACCATCGATATTCACCGCAAGGTCCGCGACACGATCACGCCCGGAACAGCAGCGTCGGATGTCGTGCGCTTTATCGACCAGCAGCACCGCGCCGCCGGCGCCGATGGCGGCTCGACCTTCTGCATCGTCTCCTTCGGCGAGGCCACGTCCCTGCCGCATGGCGCCGATGGCGAACAGATTCTTGGGGCCGGCGACGTCATTCTTGTCGATACTGGCTGCCGCATCGACGGCTATCATTCCGACCTGACCCGCACATACATGCTCGACAGCGGCAATCGCGAATTCGAACGCGCCTGGGCAATCGAGCGTGAGGGACAGCAGGTCGTCTTCGATGCCGCGAAACTCGGTTCACCTGCGGAAAGCCTTGATGCCGCCGCCCGCAGCGCCTTTGCACGCCACGGCCTCGGACCGGACTACCGCCTGCCCGGCCTGCCGCATCGCGCTGGCCACGGCCTCGGCCTCGAAATCCACGAAGCGCCCTATATCGTCCGGGGCAACAAGGCGCCGCTCACCCCCGGCATGTGCTTTTCGAACGAACCGATGATCGTCTTTCCCGGCACATTCGGCGTGCGCCTCGAAGATCATGTCTATATGGCCGAGGACGGGGCGCACTGGTTTACGACGCCATCGGCTGGTCCGACCGAAGTTTGAAACGCCCAGACGAAACTCATGCGGCTCGGCTGTCGCCCTTCGGCATCCAGAGCCATTCAGTTTCACGTGACTGAGAACCCGATAAACTTGAGCCGAATTGCTTCGCGTGTTAGCAATTGCCTAAATTACAGCCATACCGACCGAGCTGCGCAACCGCCTGACGACGATCGATGAATCCCTGATTTTTGACATGAGAAGGCCTATCCGGTGCCAGACGACGCGCGTTCGACAAAACAACCACCCTCGCCTCGCCCACTTGAACTGAGCAATCACGATCGCGTCGTCACAATGATCGGCATCCTGACGGCGATGCTGCTCGCCGCGCTTGATCAGTCCATCGTCACACCGGCCATGCCGACCATCGGCGGCGATCTCGGCGATTCGCATTACCTGCCTTGGATCGTCACAGCCTATCTGCTCACGGCGACGGCGGTGGCACCGCTCTATGGCAAGTTCTCCGACATCCATGGCCGGCGCAGCACACTCTATGTCGCCGTCGGCCTGTTCCTGTTGGGGTCGCTGGTCGCTGCCGTCGCACCGAACATGTTCGTCCTCATCGGCGCCCGTGCCATCCAGGGGCTTGGCGGCGGCGGATTGTTCGCGCTGACGCAGATCATCATCGGCGACATGTTGCCGCCGCGCGAGCGCGGTCGCTACGCCGCCTGGATTTCAGGCATGTGGGGCATAGCCAGCATTGCCGGTCCGTTGCTCGGCGGCACGCTCGCCGAATATTACTGGCCATTGATCTTCTGGCTCAACCTGCCGCTTGGCATCGTCGCCATGATCGTCATCAACAAACCGCTGAAGAAATTCGCTCTGCCAGGGCGGCCCCACCGGCTCGACGGTCTGGGTGCAGTCTTGCTGGTGGCGGCGACCTCGACCCTGTTGTTGATGCTGAACTGGGGCGGCAGCAGCTACGCCTGGACTTCACCGCAAATCCTCACTCTTGCCGCGGTTTCGCTGCTCCTCTGGATCGCCTTCGGGATTCGCCTGTCTCGCGCCTCCGAGCCGCTTGTTTCATTCGAAATCCTGTCCAGCCGGATCGTACTGACTGGTTCCTTCGCCCTGTTTCTCGTCTCCTCCGCCAATATCGGGCTTGCCACCTATCTTCCCGTCTATGCACAGGCCTATCTCGGCCTGTCGCCTGCCCAGGCTGGATATGCGCTGCTTGGCTTTCTCCTGGGCACGGTCGCCGGCGCCACATTGGGCGGCAGGCTGACGCTGCGTATCACGCACATCAAGCGTATCTGCATCGTCGGCTCGATGATCAGCGGATTGGCCTTCATCGCCACGGGCCTGTTTGCCTCCCAGACATCGCTCGTCGTATTGGAAATATTGCTGGTGGTCGTCGGGCTCGGCATGGGCGTGAATTTCCCCATCACCATGGTCTCCGTCCAGAATGGCGTAGACCAGAAACATCTCGGTGTCGCCACCGGCATGCTGACCTTCCTGCGCTCGCTCGGCAGCGCGCTCGGCGTCGCCATGCTCGGCGCCATCGCGCTCAGCCATGGCGTGCCACTGGGCACCGAAGGCCGGGGCGGAACGGTCACGCATGTTGCGAACGCGTTGCCGTTTTCACTGCTTTATTACGCCATGGCGGCGATGATGCTCGTTGCTGCCGTGATCTACATCTTCATGCCCCACAAGCCCTTGCGTGGCCGGCCGGAGAGTGCGCCCGCCGAGTAGCGCCTCGTCGAAGCCATTATTCGGTCTCCACCAGCACGAAGGATCGAGGACACCACTGGCCCTCCTCCATGGCGGACCCTGATGCCACTGCATGGAAACCATTTCTTGTCTGGCGCATTTTCCTTGCGTTCGAGGAAGTGTTCACCGGCGCCCGGTGATCTCGCGCAAGCCAGCTTTGCCGGCTCCTGGCGCATATCGATCCTGCATTGCACTGTCAGTACGAGCGAGCGGTTTCATGCCACGTTTCTTCATTGATATTTTCGACGGGCGGGACCTGATGCCGGATGAACTCGGCATCGAATGCGCCGACATCGAGGACGCCAAGGAGGACGCTCTTATTGCGGCCCACGACCATCTCGCCAACATGATCAAGGAAGGAAAGCCGGTCGCCCTCTATGTCTTCCGGATCATGGACGATCGGCGCTTTGTCGTCGCAAAGCTGGATGCAGCGGAAGTTATCGCCCACCTGCCCGACCACATTCCAAAGAGAGAAATTCCGCATCCACACAGATGAACTGCGCAAAGCCTGGGAATGGTGTTCGGCAGGATACGGCCGGTATTCGAATGGCCTGCCCGTTGCGACATGCGACGTCAACGCCTGGCGGCGCAGCGCTCCGTTCTATGCGCGAGGAAAGGTAGGAAAATGTCGAAACTGTTCGCAAAATTTGCCACTGCCATGTCCGAAGCATCGGGCAAGCCGATCACGTTCGTGGCTGCAGCGGCGCTCGTGCTCGTATGGGCGATAACGGGGCCCTTCTTCAACTATTCGGAAACGTGGCAACTGGTGATCAATACTTCGACCACCATCGTCACTTTCCTGATGGTGTTCGTGCTGCAGAACTCACAGAACAGGGATGGCAAGGCGCTGCAGGCCAAGCTCGACGAGCTGATCATAGCGTCGCAAGCGGCGAACCGCTTCGTCGGTATCGAAAAGCTCGACGAGGCGCAGCTCAAGGAGCTGAGCGAGGAATTGGCTCGCCAGGCGAAATCTGTCGTGCAACAGGCTGAACAGAGAGTAGAAATACGTAATGAGCAGGAGTCCGCATGACGCGCCCGCGGCCGGTCCTGTTGCTGTGTGAGCAGCCTGAAATCCAAACTGATTGGTGGGCAAAAATACGCAAGTATCGTCGCCCGCCAAAAAGCACCGGCAGAGGCGGCTCCGGTTGGACGAGCCTACGATACCTGTACCCCGAGCGCCGTTGCGATGAGCTCTCTCAGCCCGAACCGATGATCATGTCTGAGTGCCCTTTCGGGTTCCCAAAGGGGATCCTGCGATAGATAGGAGCTGCTATCCGCATGCAGGATGCCAAGGAAGGTTTCGGCGACAATCCGGCCGCCAACCTCACCCAGCTGATATGTCTTGATGCTTTTGATGCCACCGGACGTGCGTACATGTCTCTCAGTCTGCCAATGCCGGGTTTCCGCCAGCACGTAGGCCCAGAGAGGACAGGTCTGGTCGAAACCGGCGCCGCCTTCCATCGCCTTGATCTCGTCCATGGTGATGGCCTCGCTCTTGTCACTCGGGTTGTCGCCGAACTTGCCGATCCAGATCTTGTCATCCGTCAACGGGATGACGCCCATGGCCCTGGCGATCGACTGGCCGCTTGGCAGCCGCATCCGCCAGCCGCGCATAAGGTTCCGGAATGCCAGCGAGTGAAACAGGGGGGTCGGACCATCGGCAACGGTCGAGGGAAGTTCCCCGAGAGGCTCGACAAGCGATGTGTCGATGCGGTAGGCCAGTTGCAGCCTGTCCGCATTCCCGGCGTCGTTTTCGTTATCCAGGCTTCCATACGGACGGGGTTCCAGATCGATGAACCGCGCCCAGTCGATACCCCAGTTGTCCGGGAATTTCCGGAAGCCGGTCAGAGCCGCGGTCGGATCGGTCGGATGGAAAATTCGCAGCTTGCGGATGTCTCTGTTCAAAGTATAGCCGGGCCGCACCATGGAATGACCGAAGCAATAGGCTGCCGCGGCGAATTCCAAGGGCATGAAGGCTTCGTCCCTTGGTTTGAAGAACTTCAGATTCAGCGGGTCGACGACGATGTTGGTTTTCTTGCTGATATGCGGCGCCACCTTATGGAGCACGGCACCTGCCACGATCGTCGGCAGGAAGTCATTGACCACGACCCATTGATAATGAAACCGGACGATCCTTTGGATCTCCTCGAAACTGGATCCCGGGTGGCGGTCGACCATGGCATTGTGGAACCGGTGAAACAGTCCCTGCAGCTGCGAGATAATGACATTTTCATCGTTGCGGGGGTCGCCGATAATGGCGCGCTGCGGATCGGCATTCGAACGGGGAAGATCAAACGACGCCGTCGTGCCGCCCGTCAATGCGTCGCCAAGCACGAATTTCCTGGTGGCGCCATTGTAGAGATAGGGCTGGTCATCAGGCCCGCGACCATAGATATTGTCGAGGTCGAAGCGCGGCGTCCGAAAATCCACCAAGGCCTCGGGATCGTTCTGCCGCTGCAGGCTGCTGGCGGGATCGAATGTCAGATCATGGTCGATGAACTGGCCGAAATAGGTATAGGCTGCGGGAATGCCGCTTTCCTCGGCGTCCGGCTGATCTTTCCGCGGATCAAAGTCCGCCACCATCTTCGTGGCCAGCAATCCCAGCGCCGTTTCCGACGCTGCGTCATCATCACCGAAATCAGCCGGAGGCAAAGCCCGGAAAATGCGCCCGAAAGGCCCTTCAAAAAGCACCGAACGACGCGCCAAGCTGGCACCGCGAACTCCGGTGCCGTGAGGTCTAACAACTCTGGCCATGCTGCATCCCCTACAAACGGGTTTCAGGTCGCTCAAGAGATCAATCGGGATCGGAATCCCAACAAAGGTCAGCCATGCGATTGAGACTCCAGAATTGAATTCTCCGCTCCCACAACAACAGGTTTAGCATCTATTCGAAAGCTTTCAAGTTGAATTAGGCCTAATGAATTAAACTTCTGGAAGAGACATCTTTACGATGAAGAGGGATAGCCGTGCGCCTGATCGCAGATATCTTTCGCCAAGAAATCGTCGACATCTTGGCCAGTGCCGAGCGCAAAACAGGCACCAGGCGTGCCGGCAAATGTCAAGGCATCGGGTGAGCGAGTTATACGAAGGCATTCCCCCCGAAATGGTCGTCGGCTTGCCATTGACCGCCGCCACGTTCACATGAACAGTGGTGCTTTCAGGAGGAATTGCTCATGTCTACAGGGGCACGTGTCCTGGGTTTTCTGATCGGACTGGCAATTTCATCCGGCGCCCTCGCCAATGAAAGCGCCTATCAAAAGCTTCCCACGACAAAAGAAGCGCTTGCCACCCAATGCAAGGAACTCGATCCGATTTCGTCTGCGGATCGGAAGCAATTTGCCATGGAAGACATTCAGGGCAATTTTTACTGCAGGGGATACAGGGCCTACAAGGTGCTTAGAAAGACCCGTTCACAGACCAGCGTGCAATTCGGCTATCTGTCGGAACACATCCTGACCGAATATTTTGAATCGTTTGTCGGCGACAACGCCATTGGCGACACAATTGAATGGCGCCTCGACGACAAGGGCATACCTCGCGCAGCAATCGTACGCTTCAATTTGATCTATTATCCCGACGCTCATGGAAAAACCCAACGAGGTCCAAATATCCTTGTGATCTCGAAAGTCGGCCAGCCGAACAACCCTCTGGGCTGCGCCATCGGCCTTGTGGATGCACGGGCAAACAAGAACGCCAATGAACTCGCCCGCCAAGTTGCCGACGAAGTCGAGTTTTTTCGGGAGCTGGACAACGGCGATATCGGCGTGATCAGCATCCTGCATGACCGCATGGATATCCCGATGCGCTTGGCGAATGATTTGGCGGCGCTTGATCGCAAGGCCACTTCGGAACCTAAATAGCCGCCGCTTACGACCGCCGCGTGTTAGGTCCAAAATCGGGATAGGGGGGAGCCAATCAGCTCCGCCCCTCCCACACCACCCGGCATGCGGGTCCGCACCGGGCGGTTGGAGCGGTTGAAGTCGTCAGGCTTATAGTTCTCCCGGCCCGACGCTTGGGTTTGCTTATTC